>JALSHP010000318.1 GCA_026982175.1 Campylobacteraceae bacterium | reverse complement strand
TACCCTTACAATAATGCTGAATTTATTACGCTTTTAGCCTCTTTTTTTATTACCTCTTACATGATGTATATGTATGAAAAAATAAAATCAAAAGAGCAAAAAAGATTGCTACTCTATGGTCAAAAATTGGAAAAAGAGGTCGCAACCAAAACCAAAGCCCTACAACATCTCAATGAAACGTTAGAACAACGTATCGAAGAGGAGGTACAACGTCGTCAAACCCAAGAGCAGATGCTTTATGCTCAAAATCGTTTAGCCAACATGGGCATGATGATAGACTCCATCGCCCACCAGTGGCGACAACCTTTAACGCACATCAATACCATTTTGATGAACATCTCACGAAAAGCAGAAACAGAACCTGAAAACATTGAATATATTGATGACAAAGTAGAAGATATTTTTAATATCACCCAACATATGTCACAAACCATTAATGACTTTAGAAACTTACTTAGTCCTAAAAAAGAGCAAACTACTTTTTTACTCAATGAGTTAATAGAGAGTATTTTTACCCTTATGAAAGATATGCTACAAGAGGTAGAGATTATCTTTAATCCACAAGAAGAAATCTACCTTCAAAGCAATAAGAATGAACTTTCACAAGTGATTTTAATTGTACTACAAAATGCCATAGAAGCCTTAAAAGAGAATGACATCGCACACAAACGCATCGAAATTAAATTGACAGCTTTAAAGCAAGAGGTGCTTATTGAGATTATTGACAATGCAAAAGGCATTCCAAAAGATAAAATGGAACAGATTTTCAAGCCTTACTTTACCACCAAAACTTCAAAATCAGCCACAGGATTAGGACTTTATATTTCCAAACTCATTATGGAGCAGAGCTTAAAAGGAAAAATATCTTTTCACAATACGCACAATGGCGTAAATTTTAGCATTGTTTTACCTTTGATTACGATTGTTGGTCATAATAAACCAATTTAATAACGTTGAAAGGAGTGCCTCATGGTCTCAATATTAAAAAACTACTCTATTTTATATGTCGAAGATGAACCAGCCATTCAAGCTGATATGAATGAGTACTTACAAAGTTATTTTAAAGAGGTTTTTTTAGCTTCTAATGGTGAAGAAGCCCTCACCCTTTATGAGCAGTATCAACCAGATGTGCTACTGCTTGACATTGGTATTCCAAAGATTAGTGGCTTAAGTGTTGCCAAAAGCATACGCCAAGAGAACAGCAAGGTAAAAATACTCATGCTCACAGCCCATAGTGAAGTTGAAACGCTACTTGAGGCAACTGAACTCAAACTCACCAAATATATCTTAAAGCCCATCTCCCCAAAAATTTTTAAGGAGAGCATGAGACTCTTAGCCCAAGAGTTTCACACACAAAGCAGTAACTGCATCAAACTTGATGAACATACCTTTTGGGACAAAGAGACAAAAACTTTAATGGCGTACAATAACAAAGTTGCTTTAAGAGAAAAGGAATTAAAACTCTTAGAACTTTTTTTAACACATAAAGCATCAACCATTAGCTATGAAGACATTATGGTTGCCCTTTGGGAGGACTCCTTTGAGCGAGAAATCTCCATAGACTCAGTCAAAAATCAAGTGAGCCAACTGCGTAAAAAGCTACCCAAAGATAT
>JALSHP010000317.1 GCA_026982175.1 Campylobacteraceae bacterium | reverse complement strand
GAACTTGAATGGCAAGTTGTTCATCTTTATGTGAATTAACATCATAATCTAATCTCACCAAAGCTTCGTTAATATCTTGATGTTTCTCTAAAAGCGTCTCTACCTCTAAAAGTGAAATACGTTTTCCCGATATTTTAATGATTTCTGATTTCCGTCCAAGAAGTTTAAATTTTCCCTCTTTTAAGCTAATGAGGTCAGAGGTGACAAAAGGGTGGCGTATCTCTTTGAGTTTCTCTTCTATAATATATTGAGAAAGAAAAGGAGAGTTTACGGCTAGACAGTCATCTTTTTTAGAAATGTGAACATGTGGTAGGGGTGTCCAATATTCTTCATTGTTGATTTTATAAGCAATGCCACCTGTTTCGGTTGAACCAAAAAGTTGGTAGATTTTACAGCCAAGTTTTTGAGGTAACTCATTGGCTGTTTGGGGGTCAAGTTTTCCTGTCGAACTTAGAAAAACCATATGGGAGTGTTCCTCTTTAATATTGAGTTTATTTAATACCTTTAAAAAGACAGGATTGGTAATGCAAAGTGTCTTTTTACCCTCTGAGAGTTCTAGGAGTTCATGGGGTAAGAACTCCTCTTTTAAGACAACATCAACATTAAGTGCTTTAGGTAACAATACGCCTGCTAAAAAACCATAAATATGAATAAGAGGAACGGTAACAATCAGCCTTTCAAATTTTTCATGACGGAAGAGTTCGACTAAAACTTCTAGTTCTTTTTGTAGATTGTTTTTACTTTTTACTGCTCCTGTTGGCGTACCTGTTGTGCCAGAAGTAAAAAAGATAGTAGCACTCTCTTGGGGCATTGTATTAAAGTCTAAAGCCTCAACTCTTGGTTTGATAGATTGAATATTTGGGTCGTAAAGTATGGGGATAATGCCCTCTTCAAAAGCTTGATTTAGCGTAAGGTAAAGTTTCTCTTTGCTCATTGGCTCAAAGCTTGTAAATTTATTGTTAGGAAGGGTTACTTTGGTACTTGTGTCAAGTTCACTTACTAGCCCTTTTGCTGATTTATAGATTATTCGAGCCAATTTTTTATCTTCCTTGTTAGTGTGTCATCAAAAATATAAGCGACAAAAACTCCCCCATAGAGTGCTGATTTTTTTTCTGTTAGGGGAGAGTTACTGATGCTACTTTTGTTTAAACTATAGTGTCTTGCAAAAGCACCTAGCCAGACTTTTTTAAATCTTTTTGAGAAGCCTAGAGAGGTTTTATATGCCTCATAGCCACCTTTAGCATTAAAGAATGCTCTTGTCGCTGATACTTCTTCTGATGTTACGCCGTAAATATAGTTGTTGTAGCGACTGTTCGCCCACACAAAACCCGTATGTAGTTGCAGTTCATAGTCATTGAATTTATACTCCAATTCTCCTCTAAGTTCATAAATGTAACCACGATAATCAATATTTTTAAAATCAGTAGAAAATACAGCACGTACAGGTAAATCAATTTTTAAACTTAACGCTTTATCGGTGTAGGCAGTATAAAGTAAAGCAGGACCAAACTCTACTGCGGGGTCAAGGTCATTCATCCCCTCGCGTATGCCTGAACTCTTAAGAGGTAGTGAACCTCCTGCACTAAGCTCTACCGAAAAATCACCATAGTGTAAA
>JALSHP010000316.1 GCA_026982175.1 Campylobacteraceae bacterium | reverse complement strand
AGCCTTGCTAAAAATTGCCAAGTCCAATGACCTTTGGATGCACATTAAAGGCATTCCCTCTTCTCACCTCATCATTAAAACAGACAAACAAAATTTACCCGAACGCGTTATTGAAAAAGCCGCCAAACTCTGTGTGGATTTTTCACTCACCCAAGCAGGAGATTATGATGTCGATTACTGTAAACGCCGTTTTGTGAAGATTCAAGAAGGCTCAAATGTAGAGTATGACAAATATCAGACCATAAGAGTACGTAAAGAGGGAATTGAAATAAGAGAGTAAGCGCATAAATGATATAATAGTATTATTAAATAGAATAAAAGGGTTGATAGATGAAATTTATTACAGATAATGCAGAACGTTGGATAACTGGTATTACCCTTTTATCGACCACCATCATGGTCGGACTCATTGACAATGAATTTGTCATGTGGCTCTATTTAGGTGCGTTTTACTTTGTAGGCTTTGATGAAGCCATTAAACTTTTTGGAATTCAGAGAAAATCACCTTACTGGTATGCGGCCATCATTTGGTTTGTTGCCTACTTCTACCCCAATCCTGATGACCTCTTTTTTGTTATGGCAATCTTCTTTGGAGCAAAACTCGCCTACACCCAAGAACACATCAAGAAAAAACTCCTCATCCCTTTTCTCTACCCTGTGAGTGGTTTTCTCTTTATGTTCATGCTCTACCGTGACTTTGGCATTGAGTGGATGTTTTGGTTACTCATCATTGTCGCCACCACCGATGTGGGAGCTTTCTTTGTAGGAAAAGGCATGGGGAAAACACAATTCTCTCCAACCTCACCCAACAAAACATGGGAGGGGGTTATTGGAGGGATTGCCTTTGCTACCCTTGCAGGTGTTCTAGCTGGATACTTTATGGATTTAGTTCCCTTTTTCATCGCCCTTATTGTTTCGTTCTTAACAGCTGCCACCTCTGTCTTTGGTGACCTCTTTGAGAGTTATCTTAAACGTGAAGCAGGAGTCAAAGACTCTGGTGACATTTTTCCTGGACATGGTGGGGTTTTAGATAGACTCGATGGTTACTTATTTGGTGCAATTATGATGCTCATTGCCCTTAGAGCATTTTTATAGCCCATGTCTTCTATTGTTCTTTTAGGCTCAACAGGTTCTATTGGGGTCAATACCCTCATCATGGCGAAACGCTACAACATTGAAGTTGAAGCGTTGGTTGCAGGAAAAAGCATTGAACTACTCAACCAACAAATTACCCAACATAACCCAAAATACGTCGCCATTGCCAATGAAGCTGACAAGCACAAAGTAAACCATAAGCATGTTTTTTGTGGAGCAGAAGGTATCATAGAACTACTCGAACATAGCTCTAGCCCCATGGTGGTCAATGCCTTAGTGGGCTACACAGGTCTTGCCCCTACGCTTAAAGCCATTGAGCTTGGACGCAAAGTTGCCCTCGCAAACAAAGAGTCCTTAGTGGTAGCAGGTGAGTTTATTGACATGAGCCAAATCGTTCCCATAGACTCCGAACACTTCGGTCTTTGGTACTTAATGGGAGAGCGACCTTTCTCTAAGCTTTATGTCACAGCAAGTGGTGGGGCATTGCGTGATTGGGACATCAACGACATGCAAAAAGCAACTT
>JALSHP010000315.1 GCA_026982175.1 Campylobacteraceae bacterium | reverse complement strand
AGGAATTGGTCAGGATACAGATAGTGAAGGACGCAGAAAAGGGGTAAAGATAGAACTCTTTGACATCTCTGATTTTGAAAACCCTAGCTCTTTAGATAGCATTACCCTAGCAAAGGGAACATATTCAGAACTTGAAAACAATCACAAAGCCCTAGCCTACCGAAGCTCTGACCAACTCTTTGCCTTTCCATTCTCAAACTATGGCAATGAATTGAACAACTATCAACAAAGTAATCATTTAGGCATCTACCAAATAGAGAACAATGCTCTAAAAAGTTACAAAGGCATAAGCGACAACAGCACCAATTGGGGTGAGCATCGAGGCTTAATTTTCGACTTAAATAACACTACCTACATTAGCTTTTTTGCTGATGATAGCGTTATCACAACAACATTAACACCAAAGGAGAATTAGATGAAAAGTATCATAGCCATGCTTATGCTCATTGCCCTAATGGGCTGTGGGAATGTTCAGGCAACCAGCAACAATGATGAGCCTAAAGATTTACCCAAAGCACCCAATATCGCTCAAAAAGATAAAGTGCCACCAACTATTCCAGCGATTTAAAGAACTCATCTACAAGAGAAAAGCTTTACACTCTTTTCTCTAAATAATGCTATACTCTTTAAAAACTAGAAAGAAGAACGGTGTTAAAATCTATCATAAGCATCTCACTACTACTCCTACTTACAGCATGTAATGAAGAGAGTAGTAAGCCAAAAAACAACCCCCAGTCCACTCAAAATGAAAATCCTCATCAAAACAATGACAATAACAGCAGTCTCGTAAATGAGCCTCTTAACAACCAAGACAATCAAGAAGAGATAGCTCTTGCTCAGAGCGTTGCCATTAGTGACACCCAATATTTTAGGGTACTCTCTCCTCAAACTTGTGAACAAGATGAGAAGAACCGATTTATCTATCAAGTGATGCATGACTCCTATCTGTGGGCGAGTGAAGTTCCTGAACTCGACTACAGTAGCAATGAATACAATGGCTCTCAAAAGATGCTAGATGCTTTAAAGAGTAGCAAAGATAAGTTTAGTTTTATTATAGATGCAAAAACTGCCCAAAACTTTTTTGAAGAGGGAAAAAACAACGACATGGGCATTGGATTAACCGTTGCAAAACTAGATGAGACCAACTTCGCTTTAGTGGTCAAATTTGTTTACCCTAACTCTCCTGCCCATAAACAAGGGGTAAAAAGAGGTGACATTATTAAATTGGTCGAGAACAAAGCCATTACCAAAGAGACTTTTGATGATGTTGTCAATATTTTAGAGACGCAAAAAAGCATTACTTTCTCTTTTCTAGAAGAAGGTGGCAAGATTGTCAAAAAAAGTATCAGCAAAAAAAGCTATGACATTCAGACCATTCTCTACAATAACACTTTTGTCAACAGTGAGCAAAGTAAAATAGTTGGCTATTTTGTTTTTCAAGATTTTATTCAAAATGCTAACCGTGAGATTGACACTCTTTTTCAACAATTTAAACGTAACAATGTCAATGAGTTAGTCTTAGACCTAAGATACAATGGAGGAGGTGCAATTAATGTGGCAAACCATTTAGCTTCTCTCATTGGTGGGGTAAACAGTTCCGAAAACATCTTTAACCAAGTTCACT
>JALSHP010000314.1 GCA_026982175.1 Campylobacteraceae bacterium | reverse complement strand
AAAAGATAATTTGACTTACAGCTACGATGTAGTTGCCCTCTAAAAAACGAAAGATAGAGAAAAAAAAGACCCCAATCCCAAAAAAAAAGGAGAAGAGAAGCATGGTGTTGATTTGGTATTTTAGTACCCACTCCTCCTCTTTAAAACTACTAGATGAACGAAAAAAACGAGAGAGTTTATCTGGTAGTTTTTGCATGGTTTACTCTGTTCTAATTTCTAATCACAAATTTTAAAACCTCTTTGGCTTTATCGTTTCCTGCAATGGCAAGTTGGGTGAGTAACTCTTTAGATTTGGCAATGTCTTTTTGACAGCCTCTTCCTTTGTAGAAGTTCCACGCCACAATCATTTTTGCCTCTTTGTCACCCCATTTTGAAGCTTTTAAGTAGTTTTGGTGTGAAGCACTTAGGTTAATGTTGTTGAACTTAGCCGTTTTGTAGTAGTAGCCCAAAAGAAACGCCGATTTTCGGTCAGAGTCATTGTTAATGGCATCTTCTAAAAGTGCCACAGCTTTAGCATCGTTGCTTGTGTCGTTGTCATGTAAGTAGGTCATTGCTTCTAAAAATTTGTGGTTCATCACAGCATATAAAACCATAACAGCTAGAAGGAGTAAAAGTATCTTTTTCATCATTAAAACCTATATTCTAAATTGGTGTGAACCCAAGAGGTACGGTTTCCAAAAAAACCTATTTGGTCACTTTTTTGAGTCATCGCTTGAAGCGTTCCGTGGAGTTGTCTGTATTGGTAGCCAAGCGTTAATCCTGCCTCTTTGCCTACATAGCTAGAAGCACCAAAGTCAAAGTTTGTTTGACCTAAATGTACTTTGGCATAAAAAGGTCGCTTGTTATAGACGAAATCAACATAGCCGTTTTGAGCATTTTGGTTGTTGAGAAAAGAGGTGAGTCCAAAGGCATTAAACTCACTTCCTCCAAAGGCATAAATATTGCGTAATGCTCCATCATAAACATCAATAAACCCTGTTTCAGCATATACACTTTTATGTTTGAAACCCATGTGAAGCTTGTAAGCTCTTTCGTTGGCTTGTGTCGGTGAGATAAACTGCATCTGTTCAACTCCTGCTTTATAGGATTTGTTAATAAACCCGACATAAGCCGTAGAACGGTGTTGAGAATTTTCATTAAAATAGGTCAATTCCGAATCAAAATAGCCTTTGCCATAGTTTAAAGAAAAACCAGCCAAACCATTAAGCTGTTGCTGTTGAAAGAGCGTAGGGGCTAAAAAAGCATAATGTTTGAAGTAAAATGCTTTGGCAAATAAATCCTCATAAGAGGTGGCGAACAATGCCCCATCTAAACTACCATTGAGTAGGTTGAGGCTCATTTTTTCACGTCCTAGACTTATCATATTTTGCTTATTAACATAGTAGTTAGCAGAGAGTTGATGTATTAAAAAATCATAGTCGTTCATCTGATTAAAAAAGTTAATGGTGGAGCTTTTTTTAAGAACAACATTGGCTGTCACTCCAGCTTCTATGTCTAAGTCACCCTCTAAAAAGCTCTTTTTCTCATCAATTTTTCCAAAGAGTGAAATGACTTGGTCTTGGGTCGAGCCTTGTTTTAAAGAGGTGTATTGTGTTTGAAGTGAAGCATCTAGCCCAAAAGCAATGAGGGGAACACAAGA
>JALSHP010000313.1 GCA_026982175.1 Campylobacteraceae bacterium | reverse complement strand
TTGAAGGGTTACGATTGGCAAGTTTTACAATACGTACATAGGCTTCAGCATAAGCTTTTTGAGCCAAAGTATATTGCAGTTGATTTGTCTGTTTTTCTCCCACTTCCATTAGGCTTTTTATGAGGGTTTCATCTATTATTGTATCTATATTGTACATATCAAACTCCTTTAAATAGTTCTAGTTCTATGTTACAAGTAAAACGTGTATAAAAAAAGAGTAATTTAGCAATTTATTTAGCTAAATTCAACTTTATATATTATAAATCATAAAATCTAACATTATTTATTCTAGCTAAAACAAATTTAAATATAGATTGGTATTTTTAGCTATAATTCTAAGTATGAATATACACCAAACATTAAAATGGGCAAGTGAACAGTTAGCACAAAGTTGTGAACGCCCACAATTTGAAGCTGAACTTCTTTTAGCTTATCATTTAAAAAAAGATAGAACTTATTTACACGCTTTTGACACTAAAGAAGTAGAGAAGCTAGAAGCCTTTAAACTTTTAGTTCAACGAAGAGCTAACCATGAACCCTATGAGTACATTGTAGGCGAAGCCAGTTTTTATGACATTGAGTTAAAGGTAGAAGCAGGGGTTCTTATTCCTCGACCTGAAACAGAGATACTCATTGATTTGGTCGCCAAGATTATTGAAAAAGAGAAGCTCACCCAGATAGCAGAAATAGGGGTAGGTTCAGGGGCAATTTCGATTGTTTTAGCACGAAAGTTTCCCAACTTAAGCATCACGGCTACCGATATTTGTGATACGCCTTTAAAAGTTGCCAAAGCCAATGCCCAAAAATATAAAGTTGATACGAGAGTAAAAATTATAAAGTCAAATATCTTAGATGAGGTTCAAGATGATTTAGAATTAGTCGTCTCCAACCCACCTTACATTGCCAATGACTTTAAACTCGAAAAAAATGTAAAAGAATACGAACCCAAAGAAGCACTCTTTGGTGGACGAATAGGTGATGAACTCTTAAAACAGATAGTTTTAGATGTCAAAGCCAAAGGGGTCAAATATCTAGCCTGTGAGATGGGTTACGACCAAAAAGAGCCTATGACACAATTCTTTAATGAAATTGGGGTAAAATATTATAAATTTTATGAAGACTTAGCTGGGTTTGACCGTGGTTTTGTCGTGACGTTTTATAAGGATTAAAATGATACAAAAATACTTCCGAATATTTACCATGATATTCATCATTACATTAGGAACAACACTCGGAGCTGGGCTTTTGGCAGGAGTAGTGGTCGCTCCTACTATTTTTCATTCAGAGCTTCTTTTAGGTTCTGAACTCTTAAGCCGTTTTCAAGAGGGTTTACTGATGACCCAAGTCTTTGAGCGTTTGGCGTATGTGGTTAATTTTTTAGTCATTATTACTATTTTGTATGAGGTGATTAAATTTAAATCTTTTGAGAATACCAAGTGGTCGATGATATTTACTTTTTTAGTTGTAGCCTCTGGTCTTCTTTTTACCTCTTACTACATTCCTCAAATCTTAGAGATGCAAAGTTTGGGTGAAGCCGTTACGAGTAGTGATATTTTTAACAATGTTCATAAAGGTTCAGAACTCAACTTTAAACTTTTTGCTTTTTCTGCTTTAGGATTGCTTATTTTAACCCTTAAAAA
>JALSHP010000312.1 GCA_026982175.1 Campylobacteraceae bacterium | reverse complement strand
AAAACTTTTATAAATATTATTAGTTCAATATTACTTTTAGAAGATGACGTAATTTTCATTGACGAAATAGAAAACGGAATCCACTACACCAACCTAGACAAACTATGGGAAATAATCCTAACAATCTCAAAAGAACAAAACGTCCAAGTCTTCGCTACAACCCATTCAAAAGAGTGTATAGAGTCTTATGCTAGAGTGGCTAAGAGGTTGGAGGATGAGGAGATAACTTTTTTTAAATTAGGTAAAAATGAAGAAGGTGAATTAAAAGGAATGGTTTATCCTTATGATTGGTTTGTAGATTCTATAGAACAAGAACAAGAGATGCGAGGATGGTAAGAGTTTTTGTTGAGGGAAGTGATGATGAAAAATTTATCATTAAAATTCTCCAAGATTTAAAGAAGAATAATCAAATATCTTTTTCTAAAAAAATTAATTTTAAGAGTTATATCAATATTATGGGTAATAAAAGTAAACTTTTAGATGCTACTCAATCTAAGTATAAGCAAGTTAGTCAAGAAATAGGACTTGGTGAAGTGAAGAAAGCTCTTTTTGTATTTGACTGTGATTTTAAAATAGATGATAAAAAATGTAATGGTATGGAAGAGTCTAAAAAGTGTTTTGATGATTTATTGATAAATCTAAAGTGGAATATTGAAATAGATGTTTATATTTTTGATAAAAATTTAGACTATTTTTTAATAGATACCATTAATCAAAAAGAGTGTTATGAACATTTTGATAAATTGGTTCAATGCTTAGATATAGAACAAGTAAAACCAAATAAAAAACCGATAGCGAATTTATATAGAGATTTATATCCGTATCCTCAATTTGATTTTAAAGATGATAAATTTCAGCCAATAAAAGATAAATTAATAGATTTATTTAAAGGAATAAAATAATGACAATACTACCAGCGATTGACCTAAAAGACGGAAAAGCCGTAAGATTAAGTAAAGGACTCATGGAGTCTGCCAAAATATATAGTGATGAGCCGTGGCAAGTGGCTAAACGCTTTGAGGAGTTGGGGAGTGAGTGGGTGCATTTGGTTGATTTGAATGGTGCATTTGCAGGAAAGCCTGAAAATTTAGAACAGATTAAAAAGATTCGTGAAAATTGTAATCTAAAACTTGAGCTTGGTGGGGGAATTCGTGATGAAGAGACCATTAAAATGTATTTGGAACTTGGGATTGACAGACTTATTTTAGGCTCTATTGCTGTCAAAGATGCCCAATTTGTGAAAGATATGGCTGCTAAATATCCTATTGTAGTAGGCATTGATGCTATAGATGGTATGGTGGCTGTTGAGGGTTGGGCAGAGACTTCAGACATGAAAGCTACTGATTTAGCTAAAGCCTTTGCTGATTGTGGTGTTGAGGCGATTATCTGTACTGATGTGGGTCGAGATGGAATGATGACAGGGGTGAATTTAGAGTTTACTAAAGCCATTCAAGAGGCTTGTGGGCTAGAGACCATTGCAAGTGGTGGCTTAAAAGATATGACCGATATTCATGGATTAATAGAGGCTGGGATAGATGGCACAATAGTGGGTAAAGCCTTTTATGAGGGAACACTTGATTTGGAAGAGGCATTTAAAGTAGCGAATGGAGTAAATAAATGAATGATAAATATTATGAGTTAA
>JALSHP010000311.1 GCA_026982175.1 Campylobacteraceae bacterium | reverse complement strand
GCTAAATCTTTAAAGCTCGTCCTCACCATGCCAGAATCTATGAGTATTGAACGGCGTAAACTACTTACGCACTTAGGTGCAGAAATTGTGCTTACTCCTGCGGCAGAAGGGATGGGTGGAGCAATTGCCAAAGCAAATAGTTTAGCCAAAGAGCTAAAAGGTTATGTTCTTCAACAATTTGACAATCCTAACAATCCAGAGATTCATAGAAAAACCACTGCATTGGAAATCTTAAATGACACCCAAAATAATGTTGACTATTTTGTAGCAGCGGTAGGAACAGGAGGAACACTCACAGGAACTTCTGAAGTTTTAAAAGAGCATATTCCTACCCTTAAAGCCATTGCTGTTGAGCCTAGTAACTCATCAGTTTTAGCAGGAGGATGCTCTGGTCCACATAAAATTCAAGGTATTGGAGCTGGTTTTGTGCCAAATATTCTAAATACTAATATCTATGATGAAGTAGTAGAGGTATCAGATGAAGAAGCGATAAAGTCTGCCCAAACAGTTGCCCTTCAAGAAGGATTACTGGTTGGAATTTCGTCAGGTGCCAATATTGCGGCAACAGTAAAAGTCGCTTCACGAGAAGAGAATAAAGGAAAAGTGTTTGTTACCATTCTGTGTGACACAGCAGAACGTTACCTATCGACTGATTTATTTTAAAATTTATGCAGCCTACACTCTTTGAGACCATTAAGATTAAAGATGGAAAAATTTTTAATCTTGATTGGCACAATAGACGTTTTAACACAACACAAAAAGAGCTTTTTTCTAATACTTCTACCCTTGAGTTAAGTGAATTTATCTCACCTCCTACTCTAGGACTCTATCGTTGTAAGATTATTTATACCCATAATGAGATTCTCTCTGTTAACTATTTTTCTTATGAAGCAAAAGAAATTAAAACCTTAAAAGTGATACAGAGTCAATTAGATTATGAGTATAAATATACGAATCGTTCAATGTTTGAAGAACTTTTAAAAGATTATAATGAGATTATCATTGAGAAAGATGGGTTCTTAACCGATACCACCATTGCAAATATAGCATTTTTAGAGGGAGGTAAGTGGTTTACTCCTAAAAGACCTCTTTTAAAAGGAACGACTAGAGCTAGATTGATAAAAGAGGGTTTTCTTCATGAAAGAGATATTAGAAAAGAGAGCTTAAAAAACTATTCAAACTTTGCTTTAATGAATGCTATGATAGGCTTTCAGATACAAAAATCTGTCAACATACAGATATAAGGGAAAACTGCATGTCCATGAAAAAACTAAAGACTTCAGCTTATCAAGAGCTTATGAAAGAGCATATCTATGCTACGGTTGAATATATGTTTAACCATGACCAAGAATTTGGAGTAGCTTGTGACACATCAACCGTAAACTTTGAACCTGATTTACCTAAAGAGCTAAAAGAGTCCCTACCAGATGTGACACTTTTTATGTTAGCCAATTACTCTTTTGAGACAGCCAACATAGATACCGAATATATCTCATTTGAAGCTGGATTTGGGAGTGAAAACTTTGGGGCATTGGTACACATACCACTACTAGCAGTCAAACAGATTTTTGTGGAGGAGTATCCAATACTCATTAACAGTGCGTCAATGACTATTGTAGAAGAGGAGCCAGTAGAAGCTATTGATTCTATGGCTGCACTGCTTAACAATCCTGAGAATGCTAAGCTTTTGAAGAAGAAATAAGATAAAGTAGAAGTAAAAACTTCTCTTTATCTATCACATTTTCCTGCAATAATATAGTTAACCACATTGTCAATAAAAACATTATTTTTATTCTCTTTGGTGTAGACAATGTAAAACTTTCGTTTCATCGTATATCCATAAATACGAGATTCATATAAATCACCCCGTGCCACTTCATCTGCAATAGCATATTTTGAAATCATAGAAACCGTTGGTTTCTCACTGTCTACTTTTGCACGTTTAACACTTTGAAGTGCTACGGTACTGTTAGAGACTTCAGAGAGAACATCAAAACTTTTACATGAAACCCCTAACTCTTCAAATACTTCAGAGATAAGTTTTCGTGTATATGAACCCTCTTCACGACAAATCCATTTAAAACCATATAACTCTTCGGTATTAACTGTTTTAGGAAGTGGAGAACTTGAAAAGAGTACCAATTCATCATCAAACCACTCTCTATAAATCAAATCTGAGTCCATTACAGGAGATTCAATTAAGCCCACATCAAACTTGCGTGACTTAAGACCCTCAACAATTTTGTCACTCATATCAATACCAAGTGTGACATCATTACCAATGCTCTCACCAATTGAGTTTAAACACTCTCCAGGGATAATATAAGAACCGATGGTATACGACGCTGCTAACTTAAAAGTCATCTCTTTTTTAATAATTTTTAAAACATCTTTTTCAAGTGTCATAATTGACTTTTCTAATTGAGCAACAACTTTATAAAGTTCATCACCCTCAGGAGTTAATCTGATACCATTTTTCTTTCTATCAATAATCTTTGCTTCTAAATAATTTTCAATATATTTTATCTGCTGAGTTACCGCAGGTTGAGAAATTCCTAACTTTGCTGATGCTTTAGAGAAGCTACGTTCTCTTGCCACCGTTAAGAAAGTCTCCATTTTTACAAAATCTTTTAACATTGAGCTACCTCGATATAAATTTAATTATAATTATTATATCAAATTATATTTAAAGTACCTATAAGTTAGACAAATATTTTAATAAAAATATAAAAAATATTTATAATTTTTATACTTATATAGTGAATCCTTATAAGTAAATACCCTACTCTTTTAACCATAAAAATGTTATAATCAATTAAAAAGTAATTAAATGCAAGAAGTAATAGAAGCCTTAAATGTGGCACAACAAGAAGCTGTTAGACATATTGATGGTCCACTTCTTATCTTAGCAGGAGCTGGTTCGGGAAAAACCAAAACCTTAACCACCCGATTGGCTTATCTTATTGCTGAAGTGGGCATTGACCCTTTAAATACGTTAACCCTTACCTTTACCAACAAAGCAGCAGCTGAGATGAGAGAACGTGCTTCAAAGCTTATTCCACCTAACTCCTCAATGCCACTTCTATGTACTTTTCATAAATTTGGACTGCTCTTTTTAAAATTTAACATCGAAAAACTTGGACGGGCAAATAATTTTGTCATTATTGATACCGATGATAGAAAAAAGATTTTAAAACGTATTGCCAAAGAGCATAATATTGACCTAAACATTGCATTTATTGGGTCAGAAATTTCAAAATATAAAAATACGCTATTAACTGCTGATGAAATCCTACAAAAGGCTGAACTGCCAGATTATCGTAAAATTGCCAAAATCTACAAAGATTATGAGAGCGAAATTATCGAAAACAACTTAGTAGATTTCGATGACCTACTCATGCTCACCTATCAAATTTTGGAACAAGATGAAGCACTTAGAAAAGAGACCTCACAGCGTTACCAATACATCATGGTCGATGAGTACCAAGATACCAATGAATTACAATTTAGACTACTTGAACTCTTAGCCTCAGAACACAATAACCTCTGTGTTGTGGGTGATGATGACCAAAGTATTTACGGTTGGCGTGGGGCAAATATTAGAAACATTTTAGAATTTTCAGAGCGTTTTGAGAAGTGTAAAACTGTCAAACTTGAAATAAACTATCGCTCAACCACGCCCATTTTAGAAGCTGCCAATGAACTCATAGAACATAACTCACAACGTATTGGCAAAAAACTTAGCTCATTTAAAGGTGAAGGAGAATCGGTCAAACTTTTTCATGCCTTAGATGAGTCCATGGAGTCTAAAGGCATTGCCAAAGAGATAAAATCGCTCTTAGCCAAAGGCGTATCTTCAGATGAGATAGCTGTTCTCTACCGAATTAATGCTCTGTCACGTTCTCTTGAAGAGGGTTTTACCAAAGAGGGGCTACCTTTTAAACTCTTAGGGGGTATGCGTTTCTATGACCGTGCCGAAATAAAAGATATGATTTCCTATTTTAGGGTTTTTTCTAACCCTCACGATGACTTCTCTTTGGAACGCATCATCAACAAACCAAAACGTGCCATTGGTAAAGTCACCGTTGACAAACTCAAAAAAGCAGCTTTTGAGAAGCAATGTTCCATCTTTCAGCTCATCAAAGAGCATGATATAAATAGCGTTGTTTCTAAAAAAGCAGCCCATTCTCTCAAAGAATTTGTCACACAAATAGAGCTACTCCAAAATGAAATAACTCACTCACTTTACAACTTCATTGAACTCTTTGAAGAGACCATTGGCATGAAAAAATATTATGCTGCCATGGTCGATGGCACAGAGAGAGTGCAGAATATTGACGAATTTATTGGCTTCTTTAGAGAAGCCATAAGTAAAAATGAAAACCTTGCACTCGATGTCTTTTTAAATGAAATCTCTTTACAAAGTGACCAAGACAACATTGACCCCAATGCCATTACCATCATGAGTATTCACGCCTCCAAAGGTTTGGAATTTGAACATCTTTACGTCATTGGACTAGAAGAAGAGTTCTTTCCACTTTTAGGTGATGGATGTAACATGGAAGAAGAACGCCGTTTGGGCTATGTTGCCATTACACGTGCTAAGTCTGACCTTACACTTTGTTATGTTGACTCACGTTTTTACAAAGGTCAAAGAAAACGGATGGATAAGAGCAGATTTTTAGGAGAAGCAGGACTCATTCAAGGTGAAGCACTTAAACTCTCCAAAGTGCCAAGCTACAAAGTAGGCGACTTAGTCAAACATAAAATCTTTGGCATAGGTCGCGTACAAGCTGCCAACAAATCAGGAAAAGAGTACAAACTAAAGATTAATTTTGGTGGTAGCAAAAGAGAGATTTTAAGCTCTTTTGTTCAGTCTGTATAACAATAACAAAACCGTAGGTGGCGATTGCCATCTTAGCATTTATGTAAGGTAAAAATGAACCGTCTATTCGTAGTAAACAAACCCATCTTTCGTTCATCAAACGGCTATATGGGGTATGTAAAAAGAAAATATAACACCAAAAAAGTAGGTTTCTCTGGTACCCTTGACCCTTTTGCCACAGGCTGTCTCATTGTCGCTACAGGTCAATATCCTAAGCTATTTCAATATCTCAAAAAAACACCCAAATCTTACGCAGCAACGCTTTGGCTTGGGGCAAATTCTGAAAGTTTGGACATTGAAAATGTGGATTCAGTTAAGATTATTCCTAAGCTCTCTCTTGAGAGTATAGAAGAAGCATTAAAAAGCCTTCAAGGAAAACTCACTTATTATCCACCAAAATTTTCAGCTAAAAAAATTAATGGACAAAGAGCCTACGACTTAGCAAGAGCGGGAGAAGAGGTAAAACTAAAACAAATTACTTCAACTATTTATGACATCAAACTCATTCACTATACCCACCCTTTTGTCCATTTTGAAGCCACTGTTTCAGAGGGGACATACATCCGTTCTTTGGGGGCAATGTTAGCTGACAAATTAAATGTAGATGCTACCCTTTCAAGCTTGAAACGTCTTAATGAGGGAGATTTTTTTTATGATAACGAAAAAGCCCTTGACCCTCTAAAGTTTCTTAAAATTCCTCAAAACATCTACACAGGCGATGAAGAATTTTTAGAGCTTGGGAAAAAACTTTACCTTGATTATTTTGAAATCAAAGAAGATGGGACATATTGGGTCGAGACAAAAGAGTTTTTTTCTGTTATTGAGATTCTTGATGGAGAAATTAAGTATAAGTTAAATAGAATAAACAAATATGCATGACAACATGCACAAAGGAGTAGAATGAATTTCAATAATTTTTTATTTAACTATGGTGAAAAAGTCCCTGGTTACACAGAGGGTGTAGTCAACGAACGAGAGATTAGAGCAACCGCTGGAATAATGTTTATGTTAGGGATGATTGTTATTTTTGTAGGCATTGGATACAATCACATCATCGTCGCACGGGTCTATATTGCTTTTATTTTTTTAGATTTTACCATTCGTATTATCAACCCTAAATACGCCCCCTCTCTACTCTTAGGGCGAGTTTTTATCCAAAACCAGCCACCTGAATATGTGGGTGCCATGCAAAAACGTTTTGCGTGGGTATTAGGATGGTTCATCTCTATTCCTATGGTCTATTGGTTTGTCTTAAATTGGGATATTAGTTTTTACAAAGTCTTGGTTTGTGTGCTTTGTCTTACACTACTTTTTATGGAGGCTGCACTCTCTATCTGTGTGGGGTGTAAACTCTACAGTTTTTTCACACGAAAAAAAGCACAACACTGCCCAGGTGGTGCTTGTGAAGTGCATATTAAAGAGCCTATTCAAACCTTTAATTTGGCACAAAAAGTCATTAGTATTACCGTACTCATAGCATTATTAGCAGGAACATACCTCTTCTTAGCCAAAACAGAATCTAAAACATTTTTTGGAGAGTTTTTACATGAAGCAGTCCTTACTAAACAACAACTCATAGATGAAAATGAAGCCAAAATGGAAGCTGAATTTAACGAAGATGATGATGACGATTTTTAGGCATATATCATGACCCTAAAAGCCCATGCTAAGATTAACACTTTTTTAAAAATAACAGGACACAAAAATGGCTACCATACGCTACTTTCACGTTTTGTAAAAGTGCCTCATCTTTATGATGTTATCTCTTTTGTACCTCAACAATGCGAAAACTTCACCATTGAGGGGTGTGAGGGAATTTCTGTAGAAGAGAATATTATCTATAAAGCCTATATTGCTATGCAAAAAGAGCTTAATATTAAAACAGATTTTTTTAAAAGACATAAAGTAGTTGTTCAAAAAAACATACCATCTGGTGCAGGTTTAGGAGGAGGAAGTAGTGATGCTGCTGCCTTTATGCGTCTCTTTAATGAAGTTTGTAAACTCAATATTAATACCCCTACCTTAGCACAAATTGGCTCAATTATTGGGGCTGATATTCCTTTTTTTGTCTATAACTATGACGCTGCCAATGTAAGTGGATTTGGTGAAATTGTAGAAGAGTTTCAAGATGAAGCCTTAGCAATAGAACTCTTTACCCCTAGCATTCATTGCAACACAGCTTTAGTCTATAAAACTTTTAAAAAAGAGTTACTTAACAAAATTGACTTGACAACTTTTGAAGGATGGGAGAAGCTTTCGTCTAAAAAGATTCTACATAAAGTCTCTGCAACCCAAGCCAATGACCTTTATAAAGCCTCACTCATCGCCTACCCTGAACTCTTAGAAGCACAACCCAAAGGGTGGTATTTTTCAGGTTCAGGTAGTACTTTTTTTAAGATTAAATAAAAGGAATTTCACATGTATAAACGTATTCTTTTACTCATAGCTTTACTCTATACACTTGCTTGTAGTAACACAGAAGAAACGACTATTAACTCTTTTCATAAGACGATTACCGTTCAACATCAGAATAAAATGGGTATTAGTATTTACTATCAAGAAACCAATAGCATAAAGCCAACAATATACTTTTTATCAGCATCAACCTCTGATAGACGAAGTTATGAGCATATTTATAATCATTTAGCAAAACAAGGTTATGTGGTTGTTGGTATTTCAACACAAAGTTTTGCTTCTGATTTCATGAGCTATCATTTCTATGATGCCATCACCTATGCACGTAAAATTTGTACAGAAAAAGGTTTAAGTGATGACCGACAAATAGGGCTTATAGGTCACTCATCAGGAGCAGGTGTATTGCCTAGTTTGGGCTACATGCTTTTTACACAAGATAAATTGGGAAAAGATGGTCGTTTTATCTTTGGCATGTCACCATGGATTGATTTTCAATTTAAAGACTCCATGAAATTACCTAAAAACACCAATTTTGTAACGCAACTTTTTGAAAATGACCATACTACTGACCCTAGAATTTATTTGGACATGTACAAGCTTATGGATGTTAAACATAAAACATTTATCATGGTTAAAGAGGGAGGAAACCATCAAACTCCTTTTTATGCAGAGCCAAAGGAGCTGGTCCAAAAAGGCATCTATGCACCCATTGAAAGTCTCGCTTCGTTTACTTTCTTTAATCAAAATAAAGAGAAAATATTTTCTAAAAATGATATCAGCACAAAATATTTACACATAGAAGCGGAGGGAACACTGCCAAGTGACAAAGAGTATCAACATTTGTTAAGCTCTTTTCAACGTTCACACAACTCTTCTGGATGTAAGCCCACAGAAAATTATGCCCCTAATCCACGAGAAGAGTCCTGTTTCAACTACATAAATCAATAAAAAAGTAGTATAATAAATCATAAGGAACAAATATGATTGAACTATTATCAACAGAACTACTTTGGTGGCACTGGATTGCCTTTGGGCTTATCTTGGTTACCTCTGAAATATTTATTGGTACATTTATGATGCTTGGATTAGGAGTATCTGCTATGCTTGTGGGGGCAATAGACAATCTCTTTAAAACCTCCATAGAGTTTGAACTCTTTTTATGGATTATTCTCTCTCTTCTCTCTTTGTTTTTATGGTTCAAATACCTTAAAAATCCCAATGTTGAAAGCTCTGGACAATCGAACTACTCATTGGACACTTTAGGGGTTGTGACCAAAGCCATTCCTCATAATGGACGTGGAGAAGTAAAATTTGACACCCCTGTTTTAGGAAACACCACTTGGTTTGCCACTTCAAAAGAGGACATAAATGAAAATTCACGCATTAAAATTGTGCAAGTCAAAGGACAACTCATCGAAGTTGCTCCACTATAATATAAGGAAGATAAAATGGAATTAAACATACTCATCATCTTAGCCGTCGCTGTCATTGTTACCCTTTACAAAGGGATTAAAATTGTCCCACAAGGAGAGGAATGGGTCATTGAAAAACTGGGAAAATTTTCACGGACTTTAGAACCTGGACTAAATATCATTGTCCCCTACATAGACGATGTACGCCAACGTATCTCAACGCGTGACATTATTATGGACATACCTCAACAAGAGGTGATTACCAAAGACAATGCTGTCATTCGTACCAATGCCATTGCATTTATTCGCGTCACTAATCCTAAAGATGCCCTTTATGGCGTTGAAGATTTTAAACTTGCTATCTCTAACCTCATCATGACTACTCTGCGTTCAATTATTGGTGAGATGAAACTCGATGAAGCCCTCTCAAACCGTGACCAAATTAAAGCAAAACTCAAAGAGAATATCATTGATGATGTCGCTGATTGGGGTGTTACGGTAAAATCTGTAGAGATTCAAGACATTAATCCAAGTGGCTCAATGCAAGATTCTATGGAACGCCAAGCAGCAGCTGAACGTGAAAGAAGAGCCATTGAAACCACAGCAGAGGGAAACAAAAACGCTGCCATTTTAGAAGCCCAAGGTAAACTTGAAGCCTCAAAACTTGAAGCCCAAGCACAAGTGGCATTGGCAAACGCTTCAGCAAAAGCGATGCAGATGATTGCCCAAGCCACCGATGGCAAAGAGTTACCTGCGATGTTCTTGTTAGGTGACCGTTACATTAATACTTTAGAGAAGATGACCCAATCACCTAATGCAAAATTTGTGGTTTATCCTGCTGATATTCAATCGGCGATTAAAGGGATGTTAGGAAGTGTGTTGAAATAGGGATTTTTAATCCCTATTTCATCTCTTTATTGCATATCTTTCCAATTCACCATACCCCACGATTCTAAATCTTTTTGAAGTTCCTCCAAACTTTTCTCCTTATGACAAGCATAACACGCATTGGTCTCTTTGGGCATTTTGTACTTTAATGTCTGTGCAGGTGAAGTAAATGCAAATCTATGAGAACGTACAGTAAGAGGTGATTTTCCTGTGTGTCGTGCAGTTTTTGGCATATGACACTCAATACAACGTGAACCTTTAGAGTTGGCTTTATGTTTGGAATGCCCCTCTAAAGAGTTTTGATGTGGACCAACAATTGAACCGAAAGAGTGACACTTCATACAAGCTTCATTCCCCTCTGATTTTTGAGCCGTATTGCTTAACTCATGAGGGTTGTGACAATTGATACAAGTAATTCCATGAGCGTACATAGCATCATGAACATACTCATTTCCTTGGGTACGGTTCTTTTTAGCCGCTCCATTTGCCCAAAACTCTTTGGTCTCAATCCCCAACTCAAAAGGAGCTGGTTTTTTATAGTTAATTAAAGGATTTCCTGCTTCATACCCACTTGGATAATCTTTCGCAATGTGCCATAAATCTTTAACTGAAATATTAGCATCTAAACGTTTATCTCTGTTTCTCATGTGACACTGTAAACAGACTTCATTGGCACGAATAGGGTCAAAATCTGATGCTTTATAGACCAAACTTTCTGGATTTTCAACATGCTTCGACCCTGCTCCATGACAAGACTCACAAGCAATGGCAGGTTCTACCCTTTTTTCAGTGGACATATATCCCACAAAGTGACACCCATCACAAGTATTTGAAGTTGGAAAAGTTTTATTGTTATGTTCATAAGCATCTTTGTACCAATATTTATAGGGCTTAAACCCTTGCCATTTTTTAGTCTCTACATTCCATTGATAATTACCAAGACGGAAATCATCTTTTCCATTAAGCTTCGTGGGTATCATGTAACGCTGTTTAAACTTTGAGCCAATCGTATAAAGTGCCTCTTTTAAAGTAAAATCAGCATCATGAGGAAGTTTTGAAAAATCTGCCACCACGACAGAAGCATCTTTTTGAATATTTTGAATCATCTTAGAGTGCATTGAGGCACTCCATGCTTTATGCTCCTCTTGGTGACATTTCTTACATTTATCCGAACCCACAAAATGTGCGTTTTTTTGTGCCTTAGGTTCTAAGTCAACATTTAAACCCACACGCTCTTGAGTAAGTTGTGCATAATAAGGAAGAATTTTAGGTTGAAAGAACCACGCTAGAAGAAGTAACAAGATAAATATAAATAGAAGATTTTTTTTCATCCCCTAAGCTTAACAAAACTTTGAATAATTTGCGATTAGTTAGGTTCAAGAGAATTGAACCTACAGAAGAATAAAAGAAAAAAGTAATTAAAAAGAAGAACCTCTCTCTTGCTCACCACGATAAGAGATAATCCCACCATCATGGTTAATCACATTATTCATACCACTTTGAATGAAAACACTTTGAACCTGCCCTGAACGATGACCTGAACGACACGTAAAAATAATTACTTTTTTATCTTTATGCTCATTATAGAACTCTTCACCCCACTCTTGAAAAGTGGAAGTAGGTTTAAGCATATCCACCCCTTTTACATGAGAAGCATCATACTCTTGCATCTCTCTTACATCAACCAATAAAAAATCTACCTCTCCAGCTTCTCTTTGTGCCAATAAAGTTTCCAACTCATCTGATGTAATTGATGACTTATCTAGTAATTCACTCATACTTATTTAATTCCTTTAATAATTTTTTATTATGTGATATATTATCAAAAATTATATTAATATAATTGTAATTCATAAAAAATATGCTTCTTCTCATAATTAACTTTGCTATAATTGCACATAATCTTACGACAAGGTGAAACAATGAAAAAATAC
>JALSHP010000310.1 GCA_026982175.1 Campylobacteraceae bacterium | reverse complement strand
TTTGGACAAATATGTAATTGGGCAAGGTAATGCGAAAAAAACCATTGCCGTTGCCTTGCGTAATCGTTACCGACGTTTACAACTCGACCCAGAACTTCAACGTGATGTGATGCCTAAAAATATTTTGATGATAGGTAGTACAGGGGTTGGTAAAACAGAGATTGCACGACGACTCTCAACGATGATGCGTTTGCCATTTGTTAAGGTAGAAGCGAGTAAATTTACCGAAGTTGGGTTTGTGGGACGTGATGTTGAATCGATGATTCGTGACTTAGCAGCCAATGCCTTAGCCTTGGTACGCGAAGAGCAAAATGAACTCAATCAAGAGAAGATAGAAGCCTATGTTGAGAACAAAATCATTGAGAAGCTTCTTCCACCATTACCAGCAGGAGCGAGTGAAGAGAAACAAGCAGACTATGAAGCTTCTTTTGCCAAAATGCAAAAAAAGTTTGAAAATGGTGAGCTTGATGAGTTGCTCATAGAAGTAGATATGCCAAATCCACAGATTGATGTCATGGGCGTAGGGGGAAATATTCCTCCTGAAATGGCACAGGTTCAAGAGTCTATTATTAAAGTTATTGGTGGTATGAACAAAAAAGAGAATAAAAAAGAGGTCACCGTTAAAAAGGCAAAAGCCATTTTAGCCCAAGAGGCAAGTTCTGAGCTTTTTGATGAAGAGAAGTTAAAAGAGTTGGCTCTCAAAAAGATAGAAGAGGGGGGAATAGTATTTATTGATGAAATTGATAAGATTGCTGTTCCTGCCAACTCCTCTTCGCGTCAAGACCCAAGTAAAGAGGGTGTTCAAAGAGATTTACTTCCTATTGTAGAGGGATCAAACGTGCAAACACGTATTGGTCAAGTCAAAACCGACCACATTTTGTTCATCTCAGCTGGGGCATTTCACCTTTCTAAACCAAGTGATTTAATTCCAGAACTTCAAGGGCGTTTTCCTTTGAGAGTTGAACTTGATTCCCTTGATGCTGAAGCACTCTATAGAATTTTAACTGAACCTAAAAATTCACTCATTAAGCAATATACGGCACTTTTAAATGTAGAAGAGGTGGAGCTTGTGTTTGAAGAAGAGGCGTTACGTGCTATTGCTAAGTATTCAGCAACTGCCAATGAAAAAACTGAAGACATTGGGGCTAGACGATTACACACGATTATGGAAAAAATTGTAGAAGACATCTCATTTAATGCTGATGAATTTGCAGGTCAAACTGTAACCGTAGATACCAAACTCATTGATGAAAAGCTTGAAAAAGTAGTTGATGATGAAGATACAACAAGATATATCCTTTAAGGATATATCTTTATTTTTTTAATATTTTTACTTTTTTAACGCTTCTAATTCATTATGAATTTGTTCGATGTTTCTTCTTTCCATTTCAAGCTTTTTTTGTGCTATTGTAAAGTGTTTTTTAGCGTAATAGCTTGTGATAACAAACAAAATAATGGATATGGCTGAAGCGAACATAGAGCTTAATTGAATGTAGTTCATAGGTATGCTTTTTAGCGATAATAGGCTGAGAATATTTTGAATGAATATGGGTTGAAGTGCTGAAACTAGAAACAGTGTTGCTGTTACAATAAAAAGTATGAAGAAAAAAGTTCTAAAGTACATAATCTATCCTAAAGTTTAATAATTCTTGG
>JALSHP010000309.1 GCA_026982175.1 Campylobacteraceae bacterium | reverse complement strand
GGACGGACTAGAAGCCTACCGTGCTTACCTCTTAGGACTTAAAGTGCTAGACCCTGCTTGTGGTTCTGGAGCATTCCTCAACCAAGCTCTCAACTACTTGTTAGAGGAACACGCGTTTATAGATGAGAGTATCAAGACGCTCATGGGTGGCTCGGTACTGGGCTTGTATGATGTCAAAAAGGGCATACTCGAAAACAACCTCTATGGAGTAGACATCAACGCTGAAGCAGTGGAGATAGCCAAGCTCTCGCTATGGCTTCGCACGGTGGAGAGTGGGCGTAAGCTTAACAAACTTGCAGACAAGATAAAGGTGGGTAACTCACTCATAGATGACAAGGAAGTGGCAGAAGATGCCTTTGTGTGGGAAGAGGAGTTTGCTGAAGTGTTTGAGCAGGGTGGGTTTGACTGTGTGATTGGGAATCCGCCGTATGGAGCTTTTTTTAATAAAGAAGAAAAAAACTTTTTTAAAGAATGTTATGAAGTTACAGAATATAATTATGATTCATATAATTTCTTTTTTGAACTTTCTTTAAAAGTTTTAACACAAGATGGTTATTTAGGGTTTATTACGCCAAATACTTTTTTAGTTGTTGAAAACGGTCTTCTTCTGAGAAAGTTATTGTTTGAAAAAAATTCAATTCTTGAACTGTATGAAACTTTTAATGTATTTGTCGATGCCGTTGTTGAACCTATAAGCTCAATTATCAAAAAAACTACTCCCTTAGACAAAAATACTTTTAAAGTTATTTTAGAGTCACGAGATAAAAATGAGATACTTGAACAGGTTTTTTCAAATAAGTACGTATTGAGCCAAAATAAATTAATTTTTAATTATAGGGCAAGCGAAATAGAAAAATCTCTACATAACAAAATTGTTTCTAATTCTTTACCTCTAGAAGAGTATGCAAATGTAACTACAGGTATCAAACCTTATCAGACAGGAAAAGGAAATCCCAAACAAACTAAAGAAATTGTAAAAGAGAAACCATTTACAAGCTATATTAAAAATGTAGGATGGAGCCCTTTAGTTCGAGGTACTCAGGTCACACGATACTCTTTATCATGGGATGGGGAATATATACAATATGGTGAATGGTTAGCGGAACCTAGAAAGCCAGAGATATTTTTTGAGCCAAAACTTTTGATTAGAAGAACGGATGATAAACTCTTATGTGTTTATGATGAAGATGATTATATAGGATTAAATTCAATTCATAGTATTCAATCATTTGATAAGGGCATGCACAATAAGTTTTTACTTTGTTTGATTAATTCAAAGTTAGTAAATTGGTTTTTTCAACATGAGAATTTTCATATGGTAGGTAAACCACTTGCTGAAATAAAAGTGGTTTTTGTAGAAAGACTGCCTATTGTGAAAATATCTAGCAATGAACAATACAGTTATATCGAAAAAGCAAACACCATGCTAGACCTAAACCAAACCCTCCAGGCCAAAAAACAAACCTTCCTAAAAAGAGTCAAAGACAACTTCGACCTAGACAAATTCAGCAAAAAACTAGAAGCCTTTTACGAACACGACTTCAAAACCTTTGTAAGCGAACTAAAAAAGAAAAAAGTCACCCTAAGCCTACTCCAACAAGACGAATGGGAACCGTACTTTAACAGTTATCAAGAAACGTTGACAACCTTACAAACCCAG
>JALSHP010000308.1 GCA_026982175.1 Campylobacteraceae bacterium | reverse complement strand
ATGTTTATTATCTGGGTCAATTTTTTTAAGCAATCGATTAACGGTAACATTTATAGTACGTTTTTGGGTACTCATATCATGCCATACTGATTCTAAAATCACTTCTCTTTCTAAAATCATATTTTTATGTTGAATAAAAAAGCTTAAAAGGTCAAATTCTAGTTTAGTAAGTTCTACTTCTTTTTCATCAATCATACAACTTCTTTGGTTTATGTCCATGACAATATTTTCATGAACAAGTCGTTCTTGTTTCATGCCGTAAGTCCTTTTTAAAAGCACTTTTATACGACAAAGTAACTCTCTTAAGCCAAAAGGTTTAACCAAGCAGTCGTCAGCTCCCTTGTCAAAAACTTGCTCTATCTCTTTTTCTGAAACATTTTCTGCTAAAAAAATAATAGATATACTAGAATCTTTATCACGAATATATTCTATGAACTCCATACCATTTATGGAGTTATTTATGCTATTAATAAGAACAAGATGCACTTCAGCTAAGTGTTGTTCTATTTCATAAAAAGAATCTGATTTTATAACATCAAATCCAGCTTTTAATAGATGAAGCTGTTTGAGTTCTAACAGCTTGTCATCTTCTCCTATTATCATTATTGTTGCAATACTTTTCATAATTAAAATCCTATATTAAGTCTAAAATTGAGAAGAGACCCCAAAGACAATCGTTTGACCTTTTTTAAATCTTTTGGTTATGTTTGAACCTTGTCGCCATACCGTTGCATCGTCCAATATATTTCCAATTTTTAATTTAGCACTTAAGTTATCAATCCCAAATCCAGAAAGGTCATCTTTGTCAAATTTCTCTTGCCATACAAAATCCAACATTTGAGGTGGTGTCTCATAGTAATCAGGATAAGCAAACTCATCTATGACCCCAACTTTACGAATTCTTTCACCCATTTTGTTATAGGATAGTGCCACATTCCGTTCATCATTATCAAAGCCAAGCGTAGCATTCATAACAATATTAGAAAGCCCTTGTAGCTGTCTATGGTTGGTACTATAAGTAGCTAACTGCTCATCTCGTAAACTTACATCGGACTCCGTATAAGAGAAGTTTCCAGAGAGATAATAATCTTCATACTTCTTCCCTAAGAAATCAAAGTTTTTACGTCCATCTACCTCTAAGCCATAAAGTATTGCTGAATCAGCATTATCATAAGAGTAGATAGGAAGCGATGAAGAGGGAATCATTACATCTTCAATAGGCTTGTCTAAATATTTAAAAAAGAGACCAGCTTTGATATTCTCGCTATCGGACATATAGTGCGAATACTTTAAATCTAAACTATAAATATCGGTGTTTTCTAAATTGGGATTACCTATAACCGTTGCCACATCATAAGGGTGAAAATACTCCCCATCGGTAAACTCTCTAAGGTCTGGCACAATATAGGTTTTAGATGCAGCAATGTCAAAATGGTTGTCTTCATCCCATTTATATTTAAGTGAAGCACTAGGATAAAATCCTGTAACCTCTAAAGACTCTGGAATTCTTTGAATTAGACTTCGTTGAGCCATATCAGGATTGTTACGGTCTAGTTTATACTGATAAACCGTTTGAGACAAATTGACAAACCGTAAACCTAATGTAGTTTCAATTTTATCATTAAATTTAATATGAGTATTCTCATAAAGACCAAACTCATCAACCTCTGCATCAAAGTAATCAGCTGCTTTAAAAGCTGGGCTCACAACAAAAGCTCTTTCGTTATAAGGAATGTTATTTCGCACATACTCATAGTAAAACGATTCAATATCAGAAGTTAAATCAGCATCATCAAGTTCGACAGAACCTATTCGTCTAAGGTTAAACTTATTTTGACGTGAAATTCTCTCTTTAGTTGAGTAGTTCATTCCAAAGTCTAAAGTATCTTCATCAGAAAACCAATCAACAAAGGTTTTGTTTTTAAAGTACATCGCATAGAGTTCATCATCAGACTTTAAGCGACTCGCAAGGTGTGGCGAAGAAGTATTGTCTATATGTGTTACCCCTTGCTCCTCTATGTAGGTATAGTTAAAGTTATTTGGCTGATAAAGATTGGCTTGTGCATACTCTAGCCCAAAAGAGGCTTTTGATTTTTTATTGAGTATCTCATAGTCAAACTCCCCATTGAGTTGGTCAACATTTAAAATACGCTCTTCCCAATCTAAAAAGTAGTCGGTTAATTGGTCATAGTTAGAACCATAAATACCATCAACAATCCGTGTTGTCTTTAGGGCATTTCGGGTATAGAGCTTGGTATATTTCAACTTAAACAGATCAAGATAGTTGTACCCAAGGTTGAAACTTCCCCCTTGATAGTACGATGATCTTGTCTTAGTATTTGTACCAAATTTATCAGCTTGAGTATGAAGAAGTCCATCTGAACCCATGTCAAAACCAGCAAAATTCTCTTCTACTTGGGTATGATTTTGAGAGTACCCATAGTTTGCAAAAACTGAAACTTTATGGTCGTCTGCAAGGGTAAGACTTTTTGCCACTTCCATAGAACCTGAATAGCCTATAGGTAAATTTCTTGTGCTAATGTTGTAATTTCTATCCACAAAATCTTTGGTAAATTCTACTAGTTGCTCTTCTGTAAAGTATTCAGGGGTAAAGCCTTGAATTCGCTCTCCCTCATGTACCTCACCTGCTTCCAAAATATCATTGGTAATGGCTCGGTAGCCATTGTCATAACCTAAAAAGTCCGTACTACTCCCTGCATAGTCATTAGATGTTTTTCCTGTGTTACTGTTGGCTTTAGTTCCTAAAGAGATTTTAATAAAATCATCATCAGTCACATCTTTGGTTCTAATGTCAATATATCCTCCACCAAAAGAGCTTGGAATATCAGCCGAAGCCGACTTTTGAACTTTAAGTGAGCCAATAACCGATGAAGGGAAAATATCTAAAGGAACTGTTCTTTTGGTTGGGTCTGGCGAAGGCAGAGGCAGAGAGTTCATCTCAATATTTGAGTAACGCTCTCCAAGCCCTCTTACATAGATGCTTTTTCCTCCAACAAGTGTAATTCCAGTTACCCTTTTAAGTGCGGCGGCGGCATTACTATCACCTTTTTTGGACATCTCTGCTGCACCCAAAATATTGGAGATAGAAGTAGCCTCTTTCTCCTCTTGCATAATATCAGCAATGCTACCCTCAACTTTAGGAGCTAAAACAACAAACTCTTCAAGCTCTAAACTCGCAGGTGTTAACTCAATACTTTTAGAAATTGTTCCATCTTTTTCAACATTAATATCAGCAATAGTTTGTGAAGAGTAAGCCGAATGAACCACCGAGATACTCACTTTACTGTTCGCAGGAATTTCTACCGAAAAGTTACCATTGGCATCAGTTCGCGTATCAATAGATGTTCCCTTTACAAAAACCCTAGCCCCCTCAATGGGTGCTTTTTTATCCGAAGTGATTACTGTACCATTGAGTGTACCCTTCCCTTTGGCTTTAAGTTCATCTTTTTTCTTCTTATCTGCCTTAAGCTCTCCAACAGGGGTGTCAATGACAACATGAGGTTCAAGATTTTCATTCATCTCTAAAGGCAAATCTTCAAACCTTGGTTCATTATGAGCAATCTCATCTACTTCAGGTGTTCCCATGGTAAACGAGGCGACAATTTGCGTGTCTTTCCCCTCTTTAATGGTTACAGGCTTTTTAAAATAGCCTAAGTTTTTACCATTTTTAGATTTACCAAAAATCTCAATTTGGTGTTTTCCTACTGTTAAAGTTACTTGTATTGAACCATCTCTATCGGTTAGTACCGTTTTTTTAGCATCAATAATAATCTCATTGTTTGCCAAAGGTTTTCCACTTTTAAGCATAAATACTGAAAGTGTTCCCACCTCTTGAGCATTAGCAAAAGGAGGAATAACGGCAAAAAGTGAAATGGTAACTATTTTTAAATGTTTTCTCATTATATACACTCCAAAGAATTTTCTTTACATTTCTCAATACTCTTACGAATAACGGTAGCTTTTGAAAAGAGAGAGCTATCATTGATTTTTTTGAAATGTTTTTCTGCTTGGTCATAATCTTTAACCATGAAATAAGCATAGGCTAAAGCGTAACGCAAATTGTCATCGGCTAAAAGTCCATAACGTGCCAGTCCATCTTTGAGTCCTATCACCTTTTCAAACTCACCTCTATCCACAAAAATAGCAACTTTCTGTTTGAGCTTCTCTTTTTTGTCACTTACTTGTGCATTTAAATAGATAGCATGAGGTAAATCTTTGGCTCGTCGGTACATCTCAGCTGCATCTTTGGTACGATTTTGGTCATAATATGAAGCTTGTTCAAAAAGATGTGCTGTCACATGAATCATATCTTTCTTCAAATAGGCATGTCCTAGTAACATAGAGAGCTTTGACTCTTCAGGGAAAAGCACTTTTGCCTCTTCTAAAATTTTAATGGCAGAGAGCGTATCTCCTCCATTCATCAACATTTGAGCCAATGCCACATACTCTTTTGAAGATGCTCCACCCACGTTCATGTAAGATTTAGAAGCATCAATCGCAGCTTGATAGAGTTTTAAATCAGCCAAATAGTAAAACTTCTGTTTACGCAGTCGTTTATCTTCTGGAAAACGTGCTATTCCTCTCTCCAATGCTGCTAATGCTCCTGCTTTATCTTTTATCTTCCAGTAACATTCAGCTCTAAGCGTAAAGAGTCCTGCACGATTACTACCTTTCTCTCCTGCTAAGTCAAGTTCTGCTGTGGTATTGGCATAATCTTTTAACTTATAATAGGACTTAGAAAGGTTAATATGCAGTTTACTTAACTTCTCTGCACGAATCTTTTCACCATCAAAAGGAGGCTCTACATTTTTAGGTTTTTTAGGCTCTTTTTTCTCTGAAAAAAGAGAAAATAGATACTCTCGCTTCTCTTTAGGCAATGGTGGTGGCGTATAAACTTTTACCGTAGTTGCCTCAACTGCTTTATTAAAATGCTCTATCGACTCGGCATATTTTTTCTCTTTAACATCCATTACCCCTAACATGGTAAAATATTTAGCAGCATCAAAATTTTCAGCCTCTTGGTCAACCTCATCAAGCTCTGCACGGGCTTTATCAAATTTTCCATCAAATATCATCATGGTAGCTACTGACATATGGTCAATGGTAGGAGCATCAGTCTCTTGGGCATTTATGGTCGTTAAAGACAAGGTCAATGCCAAGGTCAATGGTATGATTTTTAATTCTTTAAACATCTCTACTCCTCCTTTAGTTGAAGTCAAATCTAACTTTTTGTTTCGCCCAAACTTTGACAGCTTGACCTTTATATTTCGCAGGAGAAAATCTCCAGCTTCTAACACCATTGAGTGCCACTGCATCAAATACCCCAGGAGGGAAAGCTTCTAGCACTTGTGCTGTCTCTACGCTTCCCATCTTGTCTATGAGGACATTGACAATCACATAACCCTTAATTTTCTTTTTCATCGCCGATGGTGGATACTCCATTGCTGAACGAGAGAGAACTTTTGGTTTAACATCAACACTGTTTCCTGTCATCACCGTATCTTCTGAAATTTCATCCAATAAATCGGTCGCATCACCACCAATGTCATCAGTAGCAAACTCAGGAATATCCATGGCAATACCACTTAAACTCGCTCCCAAATTTGGTAGGGGTGCTTTAGGTGGTGCTTTTTTCGGTTTTGGTTTCGGTTTTGGCTTTGGTTTAGCAGCTTTTTTAACGGCTGTTTTTTCCATCTTGACATACCGAGACTCTTTTTTGATTTTCTCTTCTTTTTTCTTAATAGGTTTATTAAAAGATACAACTAAAGTTATCATAAGTAACCCTCCCAAGAACATAAAGAAAAAGGCTTCAACATACTTAAAAGCTGTGCCATATTTTCTTTTAGCCATAGGTCTACCCCATCTCTTTGGTAGTTGAGACAGCTACATCTTTAGCCCCAGACATACGACACTCATCGACCACATCTATGAGTTTGTTAACAGGAATATTGTCATCGGTAATGACCAAAACATTTTTTTCTGTTGCTGCTCTTAAAAGGTCTCTTACTTTGCTCTGAATTGCCCAAAGTTTTACAGGTTGATTGTCAATGTAAACATCGCCAATGTTGTCAATGTAAACACGCACTACTTTATCATCTGACTTAGTTGCAGAAGAGGCAGAGGGTCGGTTTAAATCCAACTTCATATCTTTTACAAATGTTGTGGTTACCATGAAAAAGATAAGCAAAATAAATACCATATCAATCAATGGCGATACATCAACATCGGTTGGGTTATCAGTTCTTCTTTGTTTAAATCTCATGTCGCATATCCTTTGTTGCTAATGTGTCTGCAATCTGCTCAAACTCTAAGGCAAATCGTAGCTCTTTTTTGTCTAAAATCTTTCCTAAAATCAACCCTGGTACAGCCACAACCAATCCTAGTTCTGTTGTAAAGAGTGCTTTAGAGATACCTCCTGAAATACTTGCCCCTTGTGCAAACATAGAGCCTGATGTTAGAGCATCAAAAGTCTCGATCATCCCCATAACTGTTCCAAGTAGTCCAATAAGTGGTGCTAAAATAACCACAGTTTTAACCAAAGTTGAGTATTTTGAAATTACTGTAAAATAAGAAGAGAGTGCATCATAGATATGATTTTTCACTTTCAATCCCAAACTACTTGCCTCGCGTGTTGCATCCAAAGCATCCGCAATGGCATAATCTAAAAGACCCCTCATTGCCTGTTTATCTCCACGTTTCATATGTTTGTCAATTTGGCGACGAACATTTCCAAATGTTCCTCTTTTTAGGACAAGGTAACGAAAGCCTAGTCCATACCAAAGGAGTAGATTGAGTGCAAAAAGCACCCACATTACAGCTCCTCCAGCATTCATAAAATTGACAAACATCTCAATGTATGTCGGTATTTTATCTATCATTTTGCATTGTACTTTTCATAAATATTTACGATGTGTAAGGCACTCTGCTCCATAGAGTCTTTAATTCCTTGTGCCCAACCAGACATTAAGTTTCCAAGCATCAAAAGAGGAATGGCAACAATTAGACCAAACATCGTGGTAATCAAGGCTTCAGAGATACCACCAGAGAGCATCTTAGGGTCACCTGTTCCAAACTCGGTAATCATGTCAAATGTGGCAATCATACCTGTTACCGTTCCCAAAAGACCAAGCAGTGGTGCAACAGCAGCAATCACCATTACAAAACCACCAAACTTATCTATGTGTCCACTCTCATTTAAGATGTTCTCCATGACAATATCTTCAATATGGTCACGGTCTCTTTTGATGTTTCTAAGGGTCGATTTAATGACTCTAGCTGCTGAACCATTGTACTTTTTAATGGCATCATACGCCTCATCACCTTCTCCAGCCTCTACTTTTTTAGCCACAATTTTAGAAATTTTCTTAACGTTTGAGCCAGACCAAAAGAGAATAAATACTCTAATCACTAAAAGGAAAAGACCAAATGCTCCAAGTGCTAAAATGATGTAACCAATAACTCCACCCCCTTTAAGAATGTCATCTATGGTTTTCTCTTTTTTGTACTCCACCTCTTTTTCCATATTTTCATAGGTAAAAATATCTATTTGAGGTAGCATCTCACCAGCGTAGAGTGCTTTTGCATCATCCGATGAACCAAGAGCATTCCAAAGCTTGTAATTTCCCTCTCCAGCAGGAGCTAATGCACCAGCAGCTTTGTCAGAAACACCATAAGCGGCAATGTTACCAACTTTAACAATCTCACCCTTAGCAATCGTTCCATCTGGAAGATAGAACTTCCCTTTTTCGCTTTGAATAGAAGAGAGTTTCGCATAAAGATTAGCCGCATCAGCAAATGCTTTCTCCATCTTTTGTGCATCGGTGGTGGTATTACCCTCATCCATCGCTATGCCATATTCATCAAGCATCCCTTTGGCTTGAATAACCACAGAACCTGTAATCTCTGAATTGCTCTGTTTATCTGAAAGTTTTTCAGATAGTTTTTCTATGGCTGAGTGTTTTGCCTTAACAGCTTCACTTAACTTCAAATATTTGTCTTGAAGCTTTTTACTTTTAGCTTTGGCTTTAGCCACATCTTTATCTTGTTGATGTTTCTCTTTAACCAATCGGCTTTGTAGCTCTGTCTTTTGTGCTTTTAGAAAAGTATACTCTTTGTTATAAGCATCACTTAACTCATCTGCATTTATATTACTTGTAATTAGTAGTAGTGCAACTAGGGCTGTGTAGAATTTTTTCATTATTTACTCTCCGATAAAATTAAAGCATTTGGAAGGCTAAAGAAGCCTGTACGAATCTGTTTTTTGAGTGAATCAAAAAGGTTAACAATCTTGGCTATATCTTCTTTATTGGTCACAACTTTATAGCTATACGCCCCATTCTTTTTAACCACATACCCTACTTTGTCAGAAGGGGTTGCAAAGAACATCATTACTGAACCAATCTTAGCAATATTGGCTAAAACCACCTCACCATCTACGGTAATCTCTTGTTTAAAACGACCAATCTCTTTGGTTAAACGAATGGTGTCATCATAACTCGCCCAAATAAGTAAAAGTGCTTTCTCTTCGGTAATAACCCCATCAATAAGATTCATTTGAAGTGTTTTAAGGTCAGCCAAACGCTCAGTGGTTTTAAAAGGAATTCCCTCCTTAATAATGGTTCTAAGAGCGTCAATCGCACCAAGTAGCATTGGTTTGATGGTCTCATTTTTATTGGAAGTTTCAGCGATTTTTTGTTGAACTTTCTGCATCTCTGCTTCAGCCATTTTTAACGCTGTCTCTTGACGGTTAATCTGTGCTTCACTATCAGCAGCCTGCATCGCATTTGATTTCATGGCTGCTTTATAGACATCTTTGTTATCATCTATCTTGGTATAGAGCGACTCAACATCTGCTCTAAGTTTCATGATAGACTTAACAATGTTCTCATTGTTAGCATGTAGAGAAGATGCCCCCAATGCTACACATACTATCGACGATAGTACTACTCTCTTATATGTTTTTAACATACCTACTCCTCTAATTTTAATTTTAATAATTTATAATAATCTTAAGTGGTAACAAGAGGGAAACATTTTGATTACATTTTGGTTACCAAATAGAGGGTGAGAGAAGTGTGTTACAAATTTGTATGATATAAAATATGAGTTTAAGGGAGTGTAAATAATTCTTTATGCGTATTATTGTCGGGAAGAGGAGATCCCGACCTACGGTTATTTTGTGTTACCTGTTCCCCCATCAAATATCGCCTCAATCGCTTCAGCCGAGTCACCTGTGAATTTAGCATCTGTAGAGCTACCTTGAAGTTTTACATTTTCAAAGCTAATATTGTCAGTGTCTGCTGTTTGTAGTGAATAAATAGCACCAGCTCCATCTGTAGAGTTGTCTGTAATCACTGCATTTTTAAAGTGTCCACCAATTCCAGCTTTTTTAAAGAAGATACCACCCTCTTTAACTGAGAAAGTTTGTGTTAATGTCAAACCATCAAAAGTAGCAGCGGTTGTTCCTGACATCTCTATTCCTGCATTCCCTATTGTTTGGTTAATAACTAAATTCTTTACTATACCCGAATAACCATCATCTATATCAAACTGGTCATCTGAACATTCTGATACCTCTATGTTGGTAAGGTTTACCGTTCCACCCCAAATCTCGATACAGTCATCATCTGACTTATTTACCGTAATATTTTCAATAGTAGTACCAGAACCAACACCCACAAGGCTAAGACCATTAATCTCTTTGTCGGTCTCCATGGTAATTCCAGAGTTTAAAATTTTTACATATTTAAGTACCCCAGAATTGTCTGTCATGTCAGTACTTTCTGCTTCGTAATTAGAATTTACCTCGTAGGCTTGAACTTGATTATTTCCTGCTCTACCTATAATGGTAATACCTCCCCATTGACCCAATGCACTTGTTCCTCCATCATAAGCTATTTCAGAAGTGAATATAATGGGCTTAGTTTCTGTCCCCTCTGCTACAATTTTTGCCCCTTTATCAACAATAATATATGAAGTATTGTCTCCTGTTCCATCTTTACCTGCGATGGTTGTTCCAGCTTCTATTGTGAGCGTTGTACCCTCTTTAACCACAACCAAGCCATCTAAAATCCAAACTTTATCGGCTGTTAATGTTGTGTCACTTGTGATGTCTCCTGAAAGAGTCTGTTTCTCTAATGTTCCCGCCTCATTGTTAGTAGTTGTATCAGCCTGTTGAGTTGTATTGGTACTACAATTATTGTCATTATAGATATAGACTTGATTAGGAGAATTTTTATCTTGATCGATACAAGCTGTAAAACTTACAGCCCCTAAAAGTAATGAACTCAATGCAACGAGATGTCTTTGTTTTGTAAACATTTGTACTCCAATGTAAAATTTAATATTAGATATTAATTGAAAATGATAACAAGAGGGAAACATAGCGGTTACATTTTGATTACATAAAAAAAGAGAGGGAGAGAAGTAGCATTTTACTACTTCTCAAAAAAGTGATTAAGTTATTTAACTATTTTGTATTACCTTGACCAGCATCAAATTTTGCTTCAATAGCAGTAGCAGAGCCACCCTCATCATCATTTGTAAATTTGTTGTCACCACTTGTACCTTCAAGTTTTACATTTTCAAATGAGATAGTATCTACAGCAGCACTACCTCTAGAGTGAATTGCACCTGCTCCATCTGAAGAGTTATCTATAATTGTAGCATTTTTAAAGTGTCCACCAATACCATCTTTTTTGAAGTAGATTCCACCCTCTTTGTTTGATTTTGTTTGTGTAATTTCAAGACCATCAAATGTAGCAGCTGTTGTTCCTGACATCTCAATACCTGCGTTACCAGTTGTTTGAGTAATTTTAAGGTTTTTAACTGTTCCAGAGTAACCATCGTCAATATCAAAGTGGTCATCTGAACATTCAGATAGTGTTATGTTAGAAAGATTAACCGTTCCACCCCAAAGTTCAATACAGTCATCATCTGATTTATTTACTGTAATGTTTTCAATGGTTGTACCTGAACCAACAGCCACAAGACTAAGACCATTAACCTCTTTATCTGTTTCCATTGTAATACCAGAGTTTAAGATTTCAACATATTTAAGTACACCAGAGTTATCTGCCATGTCTGAACTAGCAGGAGTATAAGCAGAGTTTACTTCGTATGCTTTTACTTGGGGATTACCAGCTTTACCAATAATGGTTAAACCACCCCATTGACCCCATGCAGCCTTTCCACCATCATGTGCTATTTTTGATGTAAAGATAATTGGTTTAGCAGCAGTTCCTTCAGCCAAAATTTTAGCCCCTTTATCAATAATCATGTAAGAGGTATTATCTCCTGTTCCATCTTTACCAACAATCGTTGTTCCAGCTTCAATCTTAAGTGTTGTATTTTTAACAGCCACAAGACCATCTAAAATCCAAGTTTTATCAGCTGTAAGTTTAGTACAAGTTGTAATGTCACCACTAAGTGTTGTTGAACTTGGTACCGTACAAGCTGTAGTAGGTGTTGCAGAGGCAGCAGGAGCAGGTGTTGCAGAGGCAGCAGGAGCAGGTGTTGAAGAGTCACTTCCACAACCTGTAAGTGCTAAAGCTGCTACTGCTGCAACTGAAAGTAAAATGTTAGATGTTTTCATAATTGAAATCCTTTTATAATTTTGATAAACACACTTTAACCCATATTTGTAACAAAAAAAGAACAATATGGTTACGTTTTGGTTACA
>JALSHP010000307.1 GCA_026982175.1 Campylobacteraceae bacterium | reverse complement strand
TGACGATGACATTATTGACGCTGAAGTAGAGTAATCTACTTTGGTGTTTGAAGACAAGCGTTTTGCTTGTCTTTTTTTATTTTTTTACTCTATTTTTTCCTTCTTTTTCCCTTTCTTGTAACTTCTTAAACATATTTATAACATAGAATATTTACGCTAAAATAACAAGCATAAACAAATTTTTAAAATATGGAAACTTCTATGCCAAAATCTCTCTATGACAACAGCGACATAACGCAAAACTCTAAACAACTCGATGTATTAAAAAAGAATTTTCCCAACTGTTTTGACAAAAATGGAAATTTTATAAGCCACAAGATGGAAGAGATAGTAGGCAATGTAGGGTTAGAGCTAAGCAAAGAGAGTTACGCTCTCAATTGGCTTGGTAAGTCCTATGCACGACTTCTTGCCAATGAAAACCCACGCACCTTGCTTAAAGAAGACAAAGAACATAATGCAAAAGAGGCACATAAAAATAGCCAAAATCTACTCATAAAAGGCGATAACCTAGAGGTGTTAAAGCACTTAAGCAATGCCTATTCTGAGTCTATTAAAATGATATACATCGACCCACCTTACAACACAGGTGGCGATGGCTTTGTCTATAATGATGACCGAAAGTTTAGCAAAGAGGAGCTAAGTAAATTAGCAGGAATAGACCTAGATGAAGCCAAACGTATTTTAGAGTTTACTTCATCTAAGTCCAACTCTCACTCTGCTTGGCTTACGTTTATGTATCCACGGCTTTATGTGGCTAGAGAGTTATTGCGTGAAGATGGGGTTATTTTTATAAGCATAGATGACAATGAAGTAGCACAACTTAAACTACTTTGTGATGAAGTGTTTGGGGAGGAGAATTTTGTAGCTAATGTTGTTTGGGAAAGAGCTTTTTCTCCTAAAAATGATGCAAAGTTTTTCTCAGAAAGTCATGATTATATTTTAGTGTATGCAAAAAGTATTACTGAACTTAAATTAGATAAATTAGATAGAACAGAAGAAGCTAATAACCGATATAAAAACTATGATAATGATTCAAGAGGGCTTTGGATTTCTGATAATTTAACTGTTAAAACTTATTCAGAGAAGTATGATTATTCAATTACAGTACCTAGTGGGCGTATGGTAAATCCAGCAGAGGGAAGATGTTGGAGTATAAATAAAGATAAGTTTCAAGCACTTGTAGAAGATAATAGAATATGGTTTGGAAAAGAGGGGGATAATGTTCCAAGATTAAAAAGATTTTTATCTGAAGTTCAGCAGGGTATGGTTCCTATGACTTTGTGGAAACATAAAGATGTTGGGCATAACCAAGAAGGAAGACAGGAACTAAAAGCTCTATTTAATGACAAAGGTTATTTTGATGGACCAAAACCTCTAAGATTAATGAAACAAATATTTAAATTATCTAGTTTGAATAAAGATGACCTAATCCTAGACTTCTTCGCAGGTTCAGGAACAACAGCTCATGCCGTGATGGCACTTAATGCAGAAGATGGGGGAAATCGAAAGTTCATTACCGTGCAGATACCTGAAAAAACAGATGAAAAATCTGAAGCCTACAAAGCAGGGTACAACAGCATCTTTGACATTACCAAAGCACGGATAGAAAAAGCTTCTGAACAACTTGGCGACACAAGTGGCTTTAAAATTTATGAGACCACAGCGATGTTTGAG
>JALSHP010000306.1 GCA_026982175.1 Campylobacteraceae bacterium | reverse complement strand
CAAACATAGGAGCATTTGAGTTGTAGAGTTGATGAGGTTCAATGCGTTCATAATGGGCTTTTAGCTCCTCACCTGTGGAGAAAATGACCACTTTAGGTTGTCGGTAAACTTCAATGTGCGTAATCCCTTGTGACGCTAAAAGTGCCATGGAGTAAGCTGTTATTTCTGTTTTGGCTTCTAAAAAGATTTTGCCACTTTTAATGTCTTCGCCTTTAAAACGAATAAAATTATTCTGTTTAATAGTTAAAGGTAATTTAATGCCATTTTCTGTTGGCTCAACATCTTCAATTGCCACAATCGCCTCACATCCTTTAGGCGTTGGTGCACCTGTCATGATTTTAACAACTTCTCTTTCAGAAAAAGCATTTTCTTGAACATCTCCAGCATAAGTAATTTCTTTAACTTTAACTTCTTCTCCTGCATCAGCTACTTTTACAGCGTAACCATCCATCGCCGAATTATCAAAACGAGGTAAATCAAAATTGGCTTCATAATCTTTGGCAACAATCGCCCCCAAAGCCTCTTCAATGGCTAAAATATGCGTACTTTTAGCTTCTACATTTTGATAAATAGTTTCTAAAGCCTCTTCGATAGATAGTGTCATGTTTACCCTTTTTTTCATATAGCAAAAGTATAACGAATTAGGATATAATTCATTTTTAAAAAAGGAGAAATGATGTTAGCAGAGATGTTATTGACACACACAGTTTTGATTTATGCCTTTATTGGTTTTTTACTTTTAGGATTTTTAGTACCTATGGTCAAAAAAGAGCCTTTGGCGTTTAAGAAAGCAAGTTTTATCTACACCATGGTTTTTCAAGCCATTATTACCATGATACTCTTTTCAGGTATTGTCGCTTTAATTGTGGGTGAACTAGATTTTAATGTACCAATTATTGTTATGATAGCTGTTTTTGCTGTCATGATGGGCATTGAGATTTCAAAACATAAAAAAATCAAAAAAGCCAACTTAGAAGATGAAGCAACTTTAAATTTAATGCGTTCAGGCTTTACCAAAGCCTCTGTTTTCAATCTCATAGTGCTTGTAGCCATTACTATTTTCATGATGGTTGTCGCTAAAGGATAAAAGGTGCAATACCTTTTCTTAGCCCAAGCAGGAGAGCCAAACCTAACACTTAGGGGTGATGAACATCGTTACATTTTTAAGGTACGTCGCCACCGTGAGGGTGAAGTCATTGCCTTGCGTAATTTAGAAGATGCTTCTATCTATTTTTATAAGATTAATACTTTAAGTAAAAAAGAGGCATTTTTGTCTTTGGAAAGTTCTAAAGTTTTAGAAGTTAAAGCTAAAAAAAATTTACATCTAGCATGGTGCGTCATTGACCCTAAAAGTGTTGAGAAAATTTTACCTACTCTAAATGAAATGGGGGTAAATGCCATTACGTTCATCTATTGCTCTCGTTCGCAAAAGAGCTTTAAGCTAGATTTCACGAGATTAGAAAAGATTTTACTCAACTCTTCTCAACAATGTGGACGCTCTTCTCTTTTACAACTCTCTATGGCAAATTCATTAGAAGAGTTTTTAAAAGAGCATCCAAATACCATGATGTTAAACTTTTCAAAAAATATTTTAAAAGAAAGTTCAACTATTTCTACTTTTCTTATTGGTTGTGAGGGTGGTTTTACAACGGATGAAGTTGCTCTCTTTGAAGAAGAAAAGCTTATAGGGCTAGATACCCCTTTAGTTTTAAAGAGTGAATCAGCTGTTTGTGTAGTGGCTAGTAAATTACTAATCTAAAAACTAGCATTAAACTGTTAAAATAGATTTATCTAAAAAACAAAAGGATAAAAAATGAAGAAAATCTTTTCATTAGTAGTACGTTATGGACCATTGGCATGGTCTCTTTTACGAAAATTTAAAAAATAGTCAAATTTATGCTAAAATACTTTAATTTTAAATTAAGGTATTTTACAAATGATTTTAACCCTTTTAGCCCTACTTACTATTTTATTTATCTCTATTGAACTGCAAAAATATTTCAAAATCCCTTCCCCTATTTCACTCATTGCGTTGAGTTATGGTTTTTACTATCTGTTCCCACATATGGTGCTGTTTTCAGAAGAGACTTTTGCCGAATTGGTTCTCTTTTTAATTCCTATTCTAATTGCTGCTGATGCTTTGCAGTTGAAACTAGAAGATTTAAAAAAGAATGCCCTTAGTCTCGTCTATCTAGCCATGTTTTCGGTTGCCATCTCTATTGGTTTTGGGATTTTTGTGGCAAACACTTTTTTTGCAGAGTATGCACTCTCAACAGGGGCTATCATTGCTCTATTTGCCATGGTTTTAGCCACCGATCCTGTCTCTGTGGTGGCTGTTTTTTCTAGCTTTAAAGTCCCTCATAAACTGGCTATCTTAGCAGAGGGAGAGTCGTTGTTTAATGATGCTACGGCATTGATTATCTTTATGTTTATTGCCATTCCCATGATGAATGGGGTGCATATAGGGGCGATGGATATTGCCATAGTCTCGATTAAAGTCATTGCTATCTCTGTTGTTATTGGTCTTATTGTGGGCTACATTGGGGTGCTACTCATGCGTTTAACTGCTGACCCTATGAGCGAGTTGGTACTTATTTTAATGACAGCCTATGGAGCATTTGAAGTGGCAGAACATTGGCATATGGCAGGGCTTTTGGCAGTGATTGTGGCGATTATTACGCTCAATACCATTACCCAAAAGTCTTTTGATGCCAAAGAGCGTCAAGTCAACAAAGCTAAAAACATTGTAAGTCGTGCGAGTAAAAGCAAAAAGGTTTTCTCTTCAGGGTTTATGAGTGGCATTACCAAAAAGCTCTCTACAGATGTATCGAGCATTGAACGACATAAACAAAACCTAAACTATGTGGCTGTTTTAGCCCTTTTAGCCAATACTTTTTTGTTTATGTCTATGGCAAGTATTGTGCATATTGATGAGTTGTTAGCCTATAAAAAAGAGATTTTATTGATGTTTTTAGTCACCACAGTGATTAGAGCATTTATGATGGGTACTTTTGGTATTGTCTCAAACCTGACTAAAAAGATGACCGACATTGGTGTGCGTTGGTGGTCGGTTCTTTTGTTTGCAGGAATTAAAGGGGGACTCTCTATTGTGATGCTTCAGATGCTTCCTAAAGGCTTTGAACACCAAGCAATGTTCAATGCCATTGTGATTGGGGTGATTTTACTCTCAACATTTATCTATGCTTTAATATTGGTAGGAATTATTATGAGCAATCAAAAAGCGTTTGATGATGAAGTTCGAGCAGAAGTTCATTAAAACTATTTATATTATTTTTCGTTATAATGGCTAAAGTCTATAGAATATAAAAGGAGTCATTTTGTTTACAAAAATATTATTAATAGGAACACTCACTTCCTCTTTACTGTTAGCCCAAAATAGTTTGCCAAAAGATGCTACAAGCATAGGAATTGAGCTTAATCCCTTGACCATACTGGCGATTGGTGATGATAGCAAAGACACAGCATTTTCAGGGGCTATTAGTCTTTTTGACAATATAAATGCCAGTGAAATTGCACTCTCTGTGGCTTATGAAAAAGAGTATTCTGACCTATTTGGGATAAATGGTTCATCCATAGTGGCTGAAGTGATGGATGTCTCATTGCATTATAGAAAGTTTGCTAGAGCTAAAACCAATGGCTTTTATTATGGAGGATTTACGGCTTATACCTATTTAGATGGGCAACTTAAAAATGATACTAGATTGGCAACCGTTGAAAAGTTTGGTATAGGGGCTGAAATTGGCTTTCGTCTCATGAAAACAGAGAGTGATTGGTCTGTTTATTGGGGTCCTAGCTTTAAAATAGGTCGATATTTTGGCTCAGATAATAATGTTTTTGAATCAAATTCATTGGGGATGTTACTTTACGATAAGGATCTTTTTATCGACATTGATTTCTTTAGAGTCGGATTTAGATTTTAGGCGATGATGATGAAAAAAACAGTAAGTATAACAGCACTTTTCATGAGAACACTTTTTTCGACAACGCTTTTATGGGCTTTTAATGGTTGTGGCATTGAGTACCGAGACAACCCAAACTGTAACTACATAAGCTTAGAAGAGTTTCGTAGTAATGGCGTAGAGATTGTAGAACCTAAAGAGATAAGCCAAGCAGGAAAAATCTATGTTTACAAAAATACCCTTTTAGTCCAAGAAGTTGACCAAGGTATTCATGTTATCGACAATAGCGACAAGAAAAATCCTATTCCCAAAGCATTTATTAAAATTATGGGAAACTTAGACATGGCGGTTAAAGAGGGCTATCTCTATATTGACTCCTACATGGACTTAGTGGTGCTAGACATTAATAATTTAGAGCAGATAAATATTGTCAATAGAAAAGAGAATACCTTTAGCTATGACCCCTATCAGCGTGCTGGTAATTTTAGTTACTATTTTGATTGTGGCGAGTATAACCAATCTAAAGGCATCTTAGTAAGAGGAGCTAAATAATGAAAAATATAATGAATACTAAAATGCTTTTGACGCTCTCATTGGCATCTCTCTTTGTCGCTTGTGGTGGAAGTAGTAACTCCTCTTCTAGCTCCTCTAGTTCTAGTGGACAAGGTGGTTCAATGGCACGGTTTGCTATTTCGGGGGATTACCTCTACACCATTAACGAAAGAGAGATGAATATCTTGGAGATAAAAGATGCCTCCAAGCCCAAAAAAGTCTCTAAAATTCATGTTCCCTTTGATGTAGAGACACTCTTTTCTTACAACAATACCCTCTATGTAGGCTCAAATTCGGGAATGTATATTTATGACAAAAGTACCCCTACTCAACCCACACGCATAGCAGAGTTTAGCCATGCTCAAAGTTGTGACCCTGTTGTGGTGGCTGATGATGTTGCCTATGTTACCCTTAACCAAGGTTCTGAATGTTGGATGGGTCGAGGTGGTGTAAACCGTTTAGAGATTGTTGATGTCAAAACACCCAGTAATCCAAAGCTCATAAAAGCCATTGATATGTTTGAACCTAGTGGCTTAGGAGTCGATGGCAATAATCTATTTATTTGTGATGGCTCAAACGGATTAAGAGTCTATGGAATTAGTAAAAAAGATAACAATGGAACAGTTGATGTTTCACTTACCCCTAAAGAGAGTCTCACTAATATTGATTGTTACGATGTCATTGCACAGAAAAAGCATCTTGTTATCTCCAATGACAAAAACATTCGCCAATTTAGTTATGAGACTTTTCCCATGGAGGAGTTAGGTCAAATTAAGTAGCCACAGAAAGAGAGTGTAGCTTACGGATAACCCGTACCAACTTCTCTGCTCCTTTGGCGTGTATAATCTGATTTAAAACAATTTCAGCTTCATAAAGACTCAATGAGTGTTGATTTAAATAACGTACCCCATCAATGAGACAACGCACAAAATCAATAGCATATCTTTGTGGGTCTGTTTTGGCTAAGACTCGGTGCATCCGTAGTGCATTTTGATGTAGCTCATCAGATTTTTTAGGCTGTTCCAAATTCAAATAGACAATCGCCAAATTGGAAAAGATATGAGCAATTGCCAAAGAGTACTTTTCTGGTTCATGTTTTGCCAATTTTAAATAGATAGTCAATGCGTGACGATAGTAGATAATGGCTTGAGAATATCGCATCTCTAATGCATATTCATTCGCTTGATTGTTAAGTGCTAATGCTTCTTTTTGAATACTCATAATATAACTCCTTTCCCCAATCATACTACAAGATTTCTTAAAGTTAATGTTTTAGATACTCATTATCAAGATTGTTTATTTGAGCTTATATTTAAGATAAGTTCAAGCCTCAAAAAGCCCCTTTTAGCCCTCTAACTTTTTCTCCATTTGGATTAAAGCTTCAACACCGTCTATCATATCTTGAACGGCTTCAACTTCAGTTACCCCTAAACGACGACGGTTAGAGATGTCAAAAATTGCCTCTTTAGTTTCAGAATGTTCCCCATTCATTCCCCGTATTTGAAGATGATATTTGTCAGTAATGGCTTTAAACCTTGACATATCTTCAGCCAATTTTGGTAACTTAATATGCACACTCGCCCTCATGGCTGTTCCCAAGTTTGTTGGACAAGAAGCGATGTAGCCCAAACGCTCCGAATAAGAAAAAGAGAGCTGTTTTTCTAGCTCATTGATGGCTTTGACTAAACGGCTAAATACTTTTAAAACATCCCCACCCTTTTGCATGGAGATAATACGCAGTTGGTCTTCTTCATTGAGCCAAACCAAAAAAGTTTTATCATGATTATGAAAGATTCCTCGACCCTCTGCCCAATCTCGGTTGAGTCCTGCTGCTTCTAAAAAACGGTCACCTTCTTTAAACAAAAAATGCTCTTTTATTAGTCTATTTTGCACTTCACTAGTCATACCAAGCAGAGGAAAGTACTCTCCTGCCAATTCACCCTCTAAAGCATTTAATGCCATAGAGACTAAACGCTCTACTTCGTCACGTTGTACTTTTGAGATAATTGTCCCCAACGGAAAGTTGGCTAAGTTTCGCCCTACTCTGATGCGTGTGGAGAGAACATAATCATCATCAAGCTCTTTCATTTTCACATCATCTATCGTCAAATTACTTTTGTGTGTAGCCTCACTACTAAAACCATGGTAATCTTCAATGATTTTGTTAAAAAGAGCTGAAAAAAGTTCATAACTCTCTGCATCTCCAGCATAGATCCCAATGCCAGAGTCAAGGTTTTTAACACCTGAATTTATGGCGTTCGCTAAGGTAAAGCCATTGGTTGTTTTCTTGTTTTTAAGCTCTTCAAAAATATCTTGGCTTAAATATTTACTTAAAAGAGAAGTACACTCTTTGGGGAAAATTGGATAGTCCATTGCTACACATACCTTTATAAATTATGCTCTATTATATCTAATTAAATAAGCTGTCAACATATGTAATAGTGGAGATAATAAAAATATGACGCTAAAGGCAGTAGCCCATGCTTGTACCCATATGGGTAATAAGTTATCTACTTGTGGGGTACAGTAAAAAGAGGAGACCATATAGGTCATACTCCCTGACATAATACCTGATAATATAAGGGTAAAAATAGCTCTATGTAATAGTGTTGTCTTCATCTGAAATCCTTTATCTTTTTAGATAACGAAATATAACGAATAACAAAACAAATAAAATTGACAATTGTTAAAAATCGGAGTAATTTTATCTGATTTAAAAGATTTATCGTCTACCTTATGAATCATGACCCATTTAAGTGTTCCTAACAGAATGACATCGGTATCTTCTTAAGAGTTTCGTAATGCCTCATACTCTCTAGGAATCAGATAATCTTCTGTTTTAAGTGCTTCAGAAAAGACCCCTTTTTCAAAACCAATTTCATAGAGTTTATCTAAGGCTTTTAACTGTAAAGCTGAGAGTTCAACCGATTCATCTGAAGCGTACATATCTAAATATTTTGTTAAAAGTGCATCAGAAATGCGTACCAAATTTTCATCTTCAAGTTTTTTACAAAGCTCCTCTTTTCGTGCATTGGCAACTTTAACCCCATCAATGAGTATATTTTCAATATCTATGGCTTGATTTAGAGGTAAGCTTCGGCGAACTGCCATACCACCTAAAGGTAGAGGTAAGCCCTCACCTGCTAATTCGACCCAAATGTCCCAAAGTTCTTTTTCAACTTCTAAGCTTTCATCATAATCTAAAATAGACTCATGAATAAGAACTCCTGCATCAACCTCACCATTGACCACTGCCATTTCAATCTCTAAAAAATCCATGTAAACAGGTCGTGCTTCAGGGTAGTAGAGCTTAAATAACATCGCATTGGTTGTGTATTCTCCAGAGAGTGCCACTTTGAAATTTCGTTTTAACTTTTTATCTTTTCGACGTATAAGTTTTGGTCCATAACCATCACCAAAACTAACGGCTGTTCTAAGCATTGCATACTCATCTTTAATAAAAGGATACATTCCAAAACTAATGGCACTTACATCATATGTCCCTTTGAGGGCTTCTTTATTGAGCGTTTCAATATCTAAGCCTATGTTTTTAAATTCATAATCTTTGGTATCTACCCAAGCAAATTTAATGGCAAAGTACATAAAGATATCATCAGCATCGGGGGAGTGGGCAAGGTCAATTTGTTTCATAATCATCATCTTTTTTTAATATGTTGTATTTTAGCATTTTTAGTTGAGAGAAGAGAGAATAGTAGAGAGAAAAAACCTCTTGCATGAAGAGGAAAGCCCAAAAAGGCTTTTTGAGAAAGAGAGTAAAAAGAGAAGACTATCTTTTTGAGAATTGTGGAGAACGTCTTGCTTTTTTCTTACCTGGTTTTTTACGCTCAACAACACGAGAATCACGTGTCATAAGACCCATTGGTTTAAGAATTGCTCTAAAAGACTCTTCATAAGCTACCAATGCTTTGGTAATCCCATGTTTAAGTGCATCTGCTTGAGCTGAATAACCACCACCAAGAGTAGTCGCTTTAATGTCCATTGATTCAAGTTGTTTTGTCGCTTCTAAAGGAAGTCTAACTTTCATTTTAAGTGTCTCATGTCCACCTAACCACTCGTCTAATGTTTTACCATTAATAGTCATTTCACCTTTACCTGGTGTTAACCAAACTTTAGCAATCGCTGCTTTTCTTTTTCCTGTTGCATAGATAGTTGCCATAATTACGCGTCCTTGTTAATTTGTGCAGTATGAGGATGTTCTGACCCTGCATATACTTTTAATTTTTTAAGCATTGCTCTACCAAGAGTCGTCTTAGGAAGCATACCTCTTACAGCTAATCTGTAAAGTTTTTCAGTTTTTTCTTCTAGCATCTCATCTAGTTTTTTACTTTTTGTAGAACCAAAGTAACCAGAGTGCGTAAAGTACTCTTTAGTTTTAAGTTTGTTTCCTGTAAACTTTGCTTTTTCAGCATTAATGATTACAACATAATCACCACAATCAACATTTGGCGTAAATGATGGTTTGTGTTTACCTCTTAAAAAAGTTGCTACGTCTGTTAAAATACGACCAAATGTTTTTCCCTCAGCGTCAATAAGAATCCAATCTCTTTGAACTTCATGAGGCTTCATTACAGATGTTAATTTCATGTAATATCCTTAATTTAAATAGCCAAATTGGCTTTAGTGGGCGAAGTATATCTTTTTAAACTTAAAATTTATTTAAATTAAGTTTATTTTAAGTATTAGAGCTTACTTTATGCAATAAAAAGCTCTTTCTCCTCTTCACTTGGCATACGACAACTCTCCAACTTACCAAAAATACGGTAACGATACTTTGCAATAATGTCATATATAAAATCTCGAATAAATTTTGGAATAATAAAAAAGATATTCGCCAAAATCCCTACTCTCCCAAGGCTTCTAAGGATTTTTAAAATAGCTGTAGACTTATAATAGAGTTGCCCCTCTTCATAAAAAACGATGCTATCTAAATCTTTAGCTATCTCTAGTTTTTTAACGTATTCACCTTGTAAAGAGGTATATTTAAACAGCTTATCTTTGTCTAGTTTTATGAGTAAATCTATGGACTTATTGCAGAATCCACAAATGCCATCGAAAATTATTATGCGTTCTTTTTTCATAACTGATGATTTCATAAACATCCTTTAAATCGTAAGTAATTTTCATTATTTTTCTTAAATATTTATTTTAAAGAGTAATTTACATTATAGAGAGTTAAGATAAAATAAACTCTTTTTAATATTTAAAGATATACAATAAAAGTTACTCGTTAAAGTATAATTAACTCTCTAAAAGGAAAAATATGACCAGAGCTGAATGGAAAAGAAAACAAAGAGAAGAGCTAAACGCACAAAAGAAAGAAAGAAATGCAAAACCCATTCAAAAAATCAACAATAGCTTTATAGAAAATGTTATTCATGACAGTAATGTGACAGCCCTCAAAACAATCTGGTATCTCTCTTCCATCTTAGAAGATGTTGACAGCACAAAAGAGATGATAACCGTCACCATAGATTTAAGAAAAATGCTTAATTATACTAATTTAAATGCTCAAGACATACGACAAAATTTTAAAAACATGCAAAAAACCTCAATTACTTTCATTAACGAAGAAGAAGAGTGGGAGGAGTACATTAGTTTAATCCCAAGAGTAGAGTTTGAATGGGGAAAGAATATCATACATATTGACCTCTACTCAAAGATTGCAAATCTTATCGTAGATGTTAGAAAACGCTATACTCTACTTAATACCCATGAACTTATGAAACTAAAGAAAAAACACTCATTACGACTCTTACCCATACTCAATATGCTTAAACAAAATAAGGAAGAAACGAAAGAGGAAAAACGCTATAGACTTGATGAGTTCAATGAATTATTTGGAACAAACTATAAAAACTTAACCGACATAGAACGAAATATCCTACTTCCTGCTAAAGAAGAGTTAGAGAGTCATAAGCTACAATCATTTCACCATGAAATAAATTTTGATAACCTAGGAAAAGGGCGACCTAAAGCCATGAGTATTAGTATAATATTAAAATAGGATAGATAAAAATAACCCAAACTGCTGTTAAAAGCTAATTTTTGTTGACTGTTAGAAAGCATGAAGAACTTATCAATGCTATAAGCCAAAATAAACAGTTTGAGCTTGACTAAAAAGCCACGAATAGAAGTAGCTCTAACAACTTTACCAAACTTATCCGTAATTACGAGAGTATAAATTTTTAACTATACTTAATTAGGAATAGAGCAATTGAGTTCTTTATAAGACATATTTTTTTTCCTTCAATCTAAACCCCAACAAACTCCACCCTCTCTTCCAATAAATAAACTAAAATCCCCGTAGTAGGTTTTCCTACAATGCTCTGTATGGCTTTTTTGTACTGCTTTACTTGTGCTATGTGTTTGAGATGATACTTCTTAGAACTCTTATACTCCAATACCACACATTTTTCTTCATACTCTAAGAGCAAATCTATCTGCTTTAGTTCATCTTCAAAAACCAAAGATTGTTCCTTACTAAGCCTTGCATCAATTAGTAATCGTTGAAACTGTTGATTGGTCACTAGCTCTAAAACACGTTTTTTAATCGCTTGGAGTTGTTGGTGCGTTAAAAGTAAACCATAACGATTTTTAGTCGCCGTCATCGCTTCTGCCATGCCCATAAGTGAAAAAGAGGAGATCATTTCAAGGGTGTAGTGCAAGGCTGTTCCAAAGAGTATGGCATCGTAATCTTTCTCCTCTTCCTCCTCTTCTTTGTTTAGCTCTTGTGTTCCGTAGTGAGTGATGGTGAGCGTCTCTTTTTTCTCTTCTAGCTTAGGCTCAATTGACCCTACACTCGGCAATGTTCCTTGTTGCATTGGTCGCATTCCTAAAAGGTCAAACATAGACGCTTTTTCTTTGCGTATGACTATCATACTCTGCACGGCTCTGGTTAATGCCACATACAGAACATTCATCTTGTCTTTTTCGTTGAGTATTTTCTGTTTTTCTAAAAGCAAGGCATAGTATTCATCAAAATTCGCCCGTCCCGACATTTTGTAAAAGACCCGTTCGACATTTAAACGTTCATCATACTCATAGAGCAAAGTAGAACGGTCAGGGGCTGAACCTTTTAAACGGTCTAATACAATGACATGCTCAAACTCCAAACCTTTTGAGCCGTGAATGGTCATGATTTTTGCCCCCAGTTTTGCTGAACCTGCTACTTCTATTTGAGAGAGTTCAAACTCTTCTAAAAAAGTGGGGATGTCTGAAAATTCTGAAGAAAATTCTAAAAGCTTAAGC
>JALSHP010000305.1 GCA_026982175.1 Campylobacteraceae bacterium | reverse complement strand
ATTGTAATGAGACACTATTAATTAATCTCACTTGCTTATTTCTAATATATCTAATCATTTTTAAAATCCATTTTAAACTTTAGTCATTATATTGTATATTCTTTAAACTCTACTTTAAAAATATACAAAAAAGTTTAAACTCCACTTTAAAATTTTGTACCCCCCAACTTAACCCAAAAACCCAAAAGGAATAGCATACATATTGTCATCAATTTTTAAAAAATCATCGCCACCATAAAACACAATACCTTTATCAAAGAGTTCGGGTATCTCTTTTTGTAAAGAGTAGATGTGTTTAAACATCTTTTTAGAGACAGACTTAGAAGCTTTTACCTCAATGGCTACAACTCTCTGTCCAAACTCTAAAATGAAATCTATCTCTTTTTTATCTGTTGTTCCATAATAAAAAAGACCAGCCTTCTTTAGTGCAGAAGTGTTTCCTTTCACAAGCTCATTAAAAATAAAAGTCTCAATAATATTACCTCTATAATGAGAAGCATCTAAAAGCTCCTTAGAGTTAATCTGTAAAAGATGGTTAAGCACTCCTGTATCGGTTGCATATATTTTAGGTGACTTTATAAGCCGTTTGAGTTGGTTTCTAAAAAATGGTTGTAGCTTTTGAATCTGATAAGTATGCTCCATCACAGCAAAGTAACTATCAAATGTCCTATTATCGACTCCTGCCTCTTTTTGTAACTCATTTTTATTAAAAATATTACCCGAACGAATCATACAAAGACGATAGAGGTTAATGAACTTATCAATATTTCTAATGTTTGCCAACTCTCTAGCATCTGATTCAATATAGGTTCTAATGTAAGAGCTAAACCAAAGATATTTTGCTTTTTGACTATCTATTTTCAAAATTTCTGGGTAGCCACCATCTATCATATCAGTATCTATATCAGATGAGTTATATTGTTTTAAAACAAAAGCATCTAAATCTCCGTGTAGCACATCAATAATATTTTCATCTTTAGCATACTTCTCTTTGAGACTAAAAGGGTAAAGCTCAACAATACCAATACGACCTGCTAAAGAGTCTGATATATCTTTAAACCCTTTTAATGAGGCTGAACCTGTTAAGATAAACTCTCCGTTAATGCGTTTTTTATCAATGTGTTCTTTTATAGTTATCATCAATTGAGGAAGCCTTTGGGCTTCATCTATAACAACTGGTTTTTCAAGTTTATCAATAAAACTTTTGGGGTCATTTTTTGCCATAGTATAGATATTTATATCATCAAGTGTTACATAATTTTCTATATTTAAATGTAGAGCAAGGGTTGATTTTCCTACCTGTCTGGCTCCACTTATTAGCAGTACAGGAAAATATTTTCGATACTCATTTAAATCTTCTGTAATCTCTCTTTTTAAATATTTCACTTATAATCCTTAAATATTAAGTACTATAATACTTATTTTTACATAAAAATAGGCTAAAACCTACCCCAACTTAACCCTCGGGTCAAACAAAGTATAAGAGATATCTGTCAAAATCAAGCCAATAATATACAGCACCGACCCCAAAAAGACCATCGCTTTTACAATGGCAAAATCTTGGGCGTTAATGGCATCTATGGTGTAGCTTCCAAGACCAGGGATTCCAAAAAAGGACTCCATAATGAGGCTTCCCATAAAAAGGGAGGGAATGACCACTACCACTCCTGTTAAGATG
>JALSHP010000304.1 GCA_026982175.1 Campylobacteraceae bacterium | reverse complement strand
TGTGTTGCATTCCAAAATATCAGCCGTGCAAACCGAAAAAGAGATGGAGTTGTTTGAAGCAGGGGAGTACGATGTGCTTCTTTCAACCTCCATTGTCGAGTCAGGCATACATATGCCTCACGCAAACACCATGATAGTCGATGGTGCAGATAACTTTGGTATTGCCGACCTGCACCAACTGCGTGGACGTGTAGGACGTGGTGGGGTTGAGGGCTATTGTTACTTTATGGTCGAAGACAAAGAGCATTTAACCGACAATGCCAAACGCCGACTCTTGGCATTAGAATCACATTCAGAGCTAGGAAGTGGGGCTGTTTTAGCCTTTCACGATTTAGAAATTCGTGGGGGTGGAAACATCATCGGTGAAGCCCAATCTGGACACATTAAGCAGATAGGGTATTCGCTCTATTTACGAATGCTTGAAGATGCCATAAAAGAGCTAAGTGGTACGGTTGAAGAAGAAGAGGTTCATGTTGATATTAAACTCACCATTGATGCCTACTTAAATGAAGAGCTGATTGAAGAAGACAGGTTAAGATTAGAGCTTTATCGTCGTCTATCACAATGTGACACCACAGGTGAAGTTCATGAAATAGAGATAGAAATAGCCGATAGATTTGGAAAGCTAGATACCATTTCAAGACAATTTATAGATGTGATGGTCATGAAAGTGATGGCAAAAGAGCAGAAGATTTCTAAGATTGCCAATACAGGGGAAAAAGTTTTCATTGAGTTTGTGGATGAAACAAAAGAGAGACTCTTTTTAAAGGCGAACTCTAAAGATGATGATGATTTGATTGCTTGTGCGTTTGCGTATTTGAAAGGGAAGTAGTTTTTTATATTGAGCATTATATGTGTTTTGAAAAGGCTAGTTTTTCAGTTTGAGTTTTAGAGGTAGATTGGCTATAATAAAATAAAAATAAGGAATACTTTTCCCATGCGTCTAAGTTCGGTACAACATCAAGCCATTAAAAAATATTTTATTGAAGTCTTCAAAGAGGGTGAAATTTACCTTTTTGGAAGCCGTGTTGATGACAATCGTAAAGGGGGAGATATTGATTTGTATCTACGACCTAAAGAGTGTAAAAAACTTGTAGCAAAAAAGTTAGATTTTTTAGTCAAAGTAAAACGTGAGATTGGTCAACAAAAAATAGATGTGGTATTTGATAAACAGTTACATCGAGCCATTGATAGCGTAGCAATAAAAGAGGGCATATTATTATGAGTTATGAATAAAGCTTCTTTTTACAGAAGTCTTAAATATTTTCTTATACCTTATTTTAACCAAATGAGAAAGCCAATTTGTAAAATAACAATAACCCAATAAACAAGCTGAAATGACTCCTTAATTGTCTTATGTCTAAAAAACTTTTGAGCCAAAAGGGCAGCAGGTGAACCACCTAAAAGTGAAAGAGCTTGTAGATTTAGTTCAGGAACACGTAAATACTCACCACTTGAAATGAGCTTGTCATACCCATAGAGTAGAAACGTAGTAAGATTAATGCTTAGAAGATAGGCGATAAGTAAATGTATCTGTTGAGATAAGTAAACGAAGAGTAAAAGTATAAAAACAAAAGAGATTACGCCAAAGATGAGGTAGGGGGAGTACTGCTTTTTACCTGCTATAACATTGATGGCAGAGAGACCTTTAGGCGTTGTTTTTAACTCAAAAGTTACGGCTTGACCTTGGCTAAGTTCTTGGGCATTTTTAACTTCTGAAATATGTACAAAAATGTTCTCTTCTTGGGTCTCTGAACGAATAAATCCATAAGCTTTTTCTTTGTTGAAGTGAATGATGTAGCCTTGCATGGTCACCTCTTTTCTGCTTTTTTCTCTATTTTTTTAGGAATAATGTCTTCATTATACCCTTGCTCTTTACGTGATTTAATGTCATTTTGGTCGGCTCTCATGATGTTGAACATCAAAAGAACGTAGCCACCAACAAAAAAGAGCATAAAGAAAAATACTTTTATAAGTAATACAATGAGTTCAGTTTCCATAGTTATCTTATTTAAACCAATTTTTAATGGTAGCAATGAAGCCTGTTTCAATTCCTTTGTCTTCATTGTCAAGTTCGCTAAAGCGTTCACACCCTACGGTGAGGTTTTCATCACAAGCTTTTTTATAAAACGCTTTCTCTTGTGAGCGACTTTTTTCAACACCCAATCCTGCACGGTAGATAATGGCGACATTAAAACATGCTGAACCACTGTGTAGGGTACATGCTTTGTCAAAGAATTCTCTGGCTTTGACATCGTCAAATTTTTTTAAGTGACCATCACGGTAGATAACCCCTAGCGATTCACAAGCCGTTTTAATCCCACGGTTACAAGATTTGCTTAGGTACTTTGTGGCAATCATATAATTTTTATCTTTAAAGTATCTCTCTCCCATAACATCACATGCTCTATTTTCGCCATAACGACAAGCTTTACGCATGTATGCCATGCCCTCTTCTAAGTAATCTTGTACTTTTGCATTGTCTCCTTGGGTCAAAGGAACGCCTAATTCATAACAAGCTTTGGCATCATTTTTTATACATTTTTCTTTGAGGTCTGCTTGAGTTGATGCAGATAAATCTAAGCTTATCAATAAGAGACTTAGGCTTAATAATATTTTTTTCATCATCTATCTTTTTCCTCTCTTTATGGCATCTACAAGTGTTTGGTTTTCTGATTCCATTTGAGCAAAATTTTCTTGTAAACGCTTTTCAAGTGCTTCACCTGTTAAGCCATCTTGAACGGCTTTAGCGTAATGTTTTAAGAACTCTTTATAGGGAGTTCCTGCTGAAGCCAATGCTAATTTTAAATCAATATCTTTAAATGATTGCTCCCATGTAGGCATGATTTTTCTAGTGACTTTTGAATTGTTAATAAAAATAATTGCAAAAACCATAATCATGACCATTGATAAAAAGACCACAAAGAAGATAATCGCTTGAGCAATGCCCAACATGTTAAAGATGATAGGATTAAAAATCCCTGCATAAAGCATGATTGGAAGAGAGATTAAAAAAAGGATTACCCATTTTGAGGCAATGCCTCCAACTGCTCCTTGGTCAAAGATAAGTCTTTTTTTTGCAACGCCATTTTTTATCTTGATGATGCTTGAAAAGAGTGCTTCAAGTGAAAACATCTCTTCTCTGTTCTTTTCTTGGGTAGTCATTGTTTAGTTCCTTTTTTGTGGTAGATAAAATTTTATAAGGACTAGATTTTAGTCTTTATAGAAGTTTAGCTATCTATCTCTTAAAAAGAGACAGATAAGTGTTGGCTTAGGCAATTTGATGTTTAATATATTCATCAATACTTAAAATAATAATAATGGCTAAGAAAGCCGCATTAATTTTCCAAAATACTGAACGTGCATTGCTTAAAACAAATTTCTCTTTGAGTAACTCTAAAGAGGAGATAAATGCCCAAATACCAACAATAATACTTGCTACAATAGAAGCAGTATAGGGTTCAAAAATAGAAACCAAAAAAATACCTGATTGAATGGTAAAAATTAACCATATAAAAGTCAATCGTTGTAAACTCCCTTGTCCAAAGAGACGCATAGCAGTTGGATAACCAGCCTCTTTATAATCACCATAAAACAACATAACGAGTAACCAATAGTGAGGAATTTGCCAAATAAAAAAGTAGAGTGCCAAGGCTAGAAACTCTAACTCCATTAAAGAATTACCTGCAACCAGCCAACCAACAGCAGGTGGAATAGCCCCTAAAATTGCACCAGGTACAACAGCTAAAGCTGATTTTTTCTTAAGAGGTGTATACATTAAGTTATACCAAATAAAAGCAAACATGAAAATGTTAATTCCTAATAAGCCCAAGAGATTATAGATAAGTATCATGGATAAAATAACTAAAGTAGCAGAGATAATATAACCAGTACGAGGAGTCATGCGTCCAGCTGCGATAGGACGGTTTTTGGTACGTTCCATAAGAGCATCTTCTTTGTATTCTTGGACTTGGTTGAGGGTTGAAACCCCCATAGCCACAAGAATTACAGCAAGTGTTGCGAGTAACATATCTATTCCCACATCTCCCTTTGCCATAATGTAGGCAAAGAGAGCAGACAAAGAGACTGCAAAAGAGAGAATAAATTTAGTAACAATAAAAAAGTCTTTTATCATTGAGAAGACTTTTATTTATTTTCTTGCATATATTTTACAAGTTCTGCAATGTCTTCATCTGGAAGTGCAAATGGTGGCATTACTCCTGGGAAGAATCCTTCAGGTACATCTTTGTCTGGATTCACAAGTGCATTTTTTAAATATGCTGCATCATGTTTCTCACCAATACCTTTAAGTCCTGGTCCTACGATGGTGTCGGTAGAATCAATTGAGTGACATCCTGAACATCCATTATCTTCATAAAGTGCTTGACCTTTTGAGATTGGTTCTGCATTGGCATCTTCATAAGGTGTTTTTCCTTCAGTTGCAAACCATGCATCATACTCTGCTTGTTCCATAACCACAACTTTAGAGTACATGTATGAGTGGGCTGTACCACAGTACTCTGCACACTCAACATCATACGTTCCCACTTTATCAGCTTTGAACCATTGTTTTGTTGTACGACCTGGAACCACATCTTCTTTCATACGGAAAGCAGGAATATAGTACGAGTGAATGACATCGTTAAGTGGTGCTGTCATTTTTAAGATGATATTTGTGCCAACAGGAACATAAAGTCCTCTTTTTACATCCCCAATTTTTTTGTCATAAACTGAAGTGATTTTATGAACAAATCCATTTTTGTTAGCAGGGTATTCATATTTCCATTTCCATTTAGAACCTTCAACTTGAATGACAATACTTTCAGACTCTGCTGGCATGGTTCTAAGTGTTTTCATAGAACTATAACCATAGTAGAAAAGAAACATCATCATAATTGTTGGAATAAGTGTCCATGCAATTTCAAGTTTTGTGTTGTGTGTAATGTTTTCAATCTCTTCATCTTTAACATTAGACGCTCTGTATTTCCATGCAAAATAGAACATTGGAATGAGTACTGATAAGCCTAAAATGATTGAAATCCAAAAGTTTATCCAAAATGCTTGATCCACATCTTTGGAAAAAGTTGCGGCCATTGAGTTGAAACCACTTAATGTGTTATTAACATCCATATTTGCCTCCCTTAGTGAGCTGAATGAGTTGAATGAGATTCATGACCTGCTTCATGCAATGGTATTGCTGATTCAGTAATGTGACTCTCATCTTTAAATTGGAAATGCTGTACATCGACACCAATTACAATTGCGAAAAATGTAAATACAATAAAGAGTGAAAAACCTGCCATCCATGTGATGAGTGTTTCACCTTTTAAGTGCATATAGTACATAATAATTAACCATGCTTTGAGTACGGCAATAAACATCTGTGCTGCAAAATTCGCTTCGGTTAAAAAGAGATGAGGCTGAATAAATGTTACAGCTGTTAAAAGCAATAATCCAATAAGAACCTTGAAAAAACGGCTCTGTTCTTTTTTGTAATCTATGTTATTAGTGTCCACCTGTAGCTCCTCCTGCTCCGATCATGTAGTAGTACGGGAATACAAATACCCAAATAAGGTGTACAATATCCCAATATAACGCGATGTTCCAATGTAAAATATGATGATCTGGTCTTACTTTCTCTGCGTTAATTCTTTTAAGTAACCAAAGCATAAGACCAATACCAATAATAATATGGAAACCGTGAAGTCCTGTCATGGTAAAGTATAGACCAAAGAAGAGCTTTTCTCCTAATGGAAATGAAGAGTCTGCTAAAAGTTTGTCATGCATTAAGAAAACACCATGATGATACTCTGCTCTCCATTCAAAACCTTTAATCACTAAGAAGGCAACAGCCAATAACATGGTTACCCAAATCATTAGTTTAGCACCTTTTACATCACCTGTTCTCATCTTAAGAAGACCCAGACCCATGGTAAGTGCTGATATAAGTAAAATAACTGTGTTTATTCCCCCTAAAAGTCTGTTTAAAGATGCAGAAGCATCTAAAAACTCTTGAGGGTGCAAGGTATTGTAGTAAGAAAGTGCCATAAACATAGCACCAAACATTAATACTTCAGTAAACATAAACAGCCAAAAACCTAGTTTCCCACCGTAAAAGTCATCTTGCCATCCTTGAACTTCATGTTGTTTTCCATCACGATCAGTCGCGATTTCTGGTACATATTCGTGTGACATTAGTCTATCCTTTGCATTGTTTTGTAATCAAATTTAACCACTGGTTGACCATGGTGGTACTCATAAGGGTTAAAGTCAACATATGGAACTTTTGTATGGTTCTCTAATGGTGCAGGAGATGTTGGTAAGTGCCATTCTAAAGTAGTAGCATTCCATGGGTTTGTTCCAGAAGCTTCACCTTTTGTCCAACCTTTGTAAAATACAACAAACATATAAATAACACCAGAGATAAATAATACCGCTCCTGCGAATGAAACTTGGTGATAGATTTGGAACTCTGGAAGGTAATCAAAGTAACGTCTTGGCATACCATAGTATCCTGCGATAAACATTGGGAACCAAAGTAAGTTAAATCCTACAAAGTTTAAGTAAAAAGCAATTTTTGCATGTGCTTCGTTGTACATCTTACCTGTTACTAACGGGAACCAATAGTGCATACCTGCAAATAGTAAGAATGCAACTCCACCTAGCATCGCATAGTGAAAGTGAGCAACGGTGTAGTAAGTATCTTGAAGGTGAATATCAACACCAATCATGGCAATGGTAACCCCTGTAAGTCCACCAATGGTAAAAGTGATAATTGTTCCTAATGCCCATAACATAGGGGTAGAAAGAATAATTTTACCTTTGTACATGGTAGCAATCCAGTCATAGAATTTAATACCCGTTGGAATGGCAACAAAGAATGTCAAGAATGAGAAAACAACTTTTGCTGTATCTGCCATACCAGATGTATAGAGGTGGTGACCCCATACCAAGTAACCAATACCAGCAATAGAGGCTGATGAAATGGCAATGGCACGGTAACCAAAGATTTCTCTTCTTGAGAAAGTTGGAATAATTTCAGACATGATACCAAATGCTGGAAGAATCATTAAGTAAACAGCTGGGTGAGAGTAAATCCAAAATAGGTGTTCAAAGAGAACAGGGTCTCCACCTTTAGCTGGATCAAAGATACCAATACCAAAGTATTTTTCCATAACTGCTAGAATAAGTGTAATCCCAACAACTGGTGTTGCAAGAAGTTGAATCCATGCTGTTGCATAAATACCCCATACAAAAAGAGGCATTTTCCAAAAGTCCATACCAGGTGCTCTAAGTCTATGAATAGTGACAAGGAAGTTAAGCCCAGTAAGAATAGAAGCCATACCCAAAATAAATGCTGCTACAAGTGTAAAGATAACATTAGTTCCAGTGGTGATAGAGTAAGGAGCATAAAATGTCCAACCTGTATCGGCAAATCCAGCATCAGTAAAGAGTGAAGCCATAGCAACCAGTGTTCCAACTACATATAGCCAGAAGGTAAACCAGTTAAGTTTAGGGAAAGATACATCTTTCGCACCAATCATTAATGGCATTACAATGTTACCAAATATTGCAGGAATCCCTGGTACAATAAAGAGGAAAATCATAATAACCCCATGGAGTGTAAAGGCTTGGTTAAAGCTATCTCCGTCTAAAAATTGTGCCCCTGGAGCTAAAAGCTCTAAACGCATCATAAATGCTGTTCCTAATGCAATGAAAAAATAAAAGAACATAACAGCTGCATACATAATACCAATTCTTTTATGGTCGATTGTAAGCATCCATTGCATAAATTTACTTTTTGGGTGCCCATAGGCACAGTGTGTTTCATCAAAATAAGTTTTACTCATTTAATTGTCTCCTTTGTTTGTTTGATTGTCTCTGTCGTCATTACGTTTACTTGTTTTTACAAGATAGATAAAGAAAAGTAACATAATGGCTAACATAACGGTTGCTGCTACTTTTTCCCACATGAAAATATAGGTTTTAGCTTTAGGATCATAGGCAAAACATAACAATAAGTTTTTGGCTATGGTTGGTCCTACTTTTCCTTCTCCTGCTTCCATGAGTGCCATTTTGACATCAAAAGGGAGTTGCTCTATACCATTAAGATAACGGGTAATTTTTCCCTCTGGCGATAGCATAATAAGCACGGCTGGATGGGTCCAATCTACGACACCTGATGTAGGATTAACTGTTTTTTCATAGATAAATCCAACTTTATCAGCAAGAATTGCAGATGAGTTGTTTTCTGAAAGAACAAAATGCCATGCATCAGCAACATAAGGTCGTCCCATAGAAGTGAGGTGTGTTTTTCTTTTTGCTGCTGCTAGAGCAGATGTTTCATTTTCAGCAAAAGAGATAGTAAGCGCTTTGTAGTCTACATTTTCAGCTAAGTCAAGTTCACTTAACACTTTTGCCATATTTTCAAGTTGTGGCGTACAGATACCTGCACAACGAAAATAATTTAAAGAGATAACAGTAGGTTTCCCATCCATATATTCTCTTAAGGTTCGGCTTTTACCTGTCTCATCAATAAATGTTAAATCAAGTGGCACCATTGCCCCTAATTTTTCATCTAATCCGAGATTGTTTGCTTGTAATATAGATAGTGATAATAATACAAACATCACGATTTTTCTCAATTTGTCCTCCATTACACGTTGTTGTTCTTTGCTAAAATATCTTTTTTAATTAAATAATTAAAAAAGATAATAATACACAATATAAAGTGTAAACTAGAGTTACTTAAATGGTAATGAAATTATTTATAATAGTAAATTAAAAATATAAATATGCTACTTAATCTCTATATTTTAATTAATTATAATTTTAAGTTATTCTATAAAAAAAGAATAACTTAACTATGGGATTCTTAGCCTAAATATTCTAAGCCTTTTTGACTATAATAGAGCCATAAATTACGCCTTAGGAGAAGAGCAATGAAAGAGAATAATATGGTAAATGACACCGTTTATGGACATATACCTTATAGCAAATTTGAAGAGAAGTTATTGCAGAGCAAAATTGTCAATCGGCTTCTCTTTGTTTCTCAAAATGCTTTGGCATATTTTGCTTTTCCTTCCATGGCGACCAAAAGATACATCCACTCTTTAGGGACAATGCATGTTGCCTCTTTTATGTTTAAAAACTCTCTACTCAACACGCAGTTAGATACACGCCATAAATTTTTAGAAGAGGCTCAAAGTGAAATAGTCAATCTCATTAAGGAACATCGTTTAAAAATAGAGTTAAATACTTTAAACATTTATGACAAAACCCTCTTAAATTTCTCTTTTGCTTTAGATAAAAAGTTAGAAGTGACTTATCTGATTCTACTTCAAGCAGTACGATTAGCAGGTTTGCTCCATGATGTAGGGCATTTACCTTTTTCGCATCAGACAGAATATGCTTTAAAACGCTTATATGTTTCTATTAAAAAGATTAAAGAACCCAATAAAGAGCAAAAAAAGTTTTTAAAATTTTATGAAAAAGTAACTAAAAATGGTACGTTGGTACTGCATGAGAGTATAGGCTCTATCTATATTGAGATGCTTTTTCAACATGAACTCTTAGCATCGCATAATATTGACAGTGATGTTATTGAACTTTATTATCTCATGGTGACTAAGATTTTAAATAATACTAAGAGTGCAACATTCTCTTATGCTACCTTACATGATTATGTGGCTTCAGTGGTAGATGCGGATAGAATAGATTATATCAATAGAGATTTATTAGCCTCTGGCTACATCTCTAATTCGGCTGATTTTTTACGACTGACTAAAGAGGCGATACTCATTGAAGAAGAGGGGGTGTTTAGGCTCTCTTTTATGTCTTCTGGACTCGCAGATATTGAACATCTGATTGAGAGTCGTTTTAATCTCTATAAAAAAGTATTTTTCACCCATAACATCGCACGACTCGATACCCTTTTGGAGAAAGTTATTACCCACCTCTCTAAAAGCTATTTGGCTAATTCCCCTCAAGATAAAAAAATCTATCAAAGTATTGCAATGATGTGGCAATTTCCCAAAGAAGAGAATTTTGAAAAGAAGTTGGACATCATCTCTCAACTTGATGAAAATTGGCTCATTTCACTCTTTAAGAGAGAGTATTTTAAAATAAAATATCAAGAAAATTTAAGCTATCAAGAGCGTTACTATCTCGCTGCCTTTGAGGAGATATTGTTTGGGAAAAATCTTTTTAAGAGTCAATGGAAAAATCTCTCTTCATTTTATAAACTCTTAGGCTTAAGTAAAGAGGAACGCTATGCATTCAAAGAGAAATTTGGAAAAATCTCTCCAAAAAAAGAGAAACGCTTAGCCAAATTGTTAACTGCATTTATAGAGAAGCATAACAGAGATGAGAGCTTTTTCTCTTATGCCATTGTCTCACTCTCATTGGGCATCGATAAAAACTTTCTACTCTACGATGGTGAAAGAAGCATTAAGATTGGTGAGGTCTCGACCCTTAGAAAACGGCTTATTACCTCACGTGCTAATACCGTTCCCTTTTACATCTTCTCCAATACTAAAAATTTGACAGAGGAGATGAAAGAGGAGTTAAGAGCAATCTTGTTTGAACTCTTTTAATCAAATTATCGTCCGTAACGGGCTTTTTTAATGGCTTGGGCTAATTGATGTACTGCCATGGCATAGTGGTCTTTTGGATTGTAACGGGTAATGGCTCTAAAGTTAGGTGTTCCCCACCACAGTTCATCTCTATTATATTTGCTAAGTTTAATGAGCGATACATTGCCTCTGTATCCAGCAAAATTAGAGGTAGGTCTCATGCCAATCTGCATCATGTGAGCTTGGGTATAGTTGGTTTTATGTCCTGTAGGTAATCCATAAAATCTTGCTTTGCTATAGTAAGTCTTCATAGTAACAGGTGTCCCTTTTTGCCATTTTCCTCTGCCTACAAAATAGTTGGCAATACTTCCAATGGCATCAGCTTTGTTAAAGAGGTTAATGTGACCATCTCCATTGAAGTCCACAGCATACTCTCTAAATGAGCTTGGCATAAATTGAGCCAAACCAAAAGCACCAGCATATGAGCCTTTAATTTTTTGAGGGTGTATCTTCTCATCTCTAATCATGAGTAAGTAGTTTTCAAGTTCAGAGGTAAAAAATTTGGAACGTTTTTTATATTCCAATGAAAGTGTAGTCAAGGCATCTAAGACAGAGTGTTTACCTGTAAACCCTCCAAAGTTAGTCTCCACCCCAATGATTCCTACAATATATTCAGGTGCAACCCCATATTGGTAATAGGCTTTATTGAGATATTGTGCATTCTCTTGCCAAAATGCTACGCCTTTTTTTATGCGTGAGGAGGTTAAAAAGTTTCCACGATATTTATCCCATGAACCAACAGAAGAGGTTTTTGCTTGAGAAGGCTTAGCTGTTTTATAGACATTATACTTATCTAAAGCAATGGTATCTCGGTTGACCGTTGAGAAGATAGCATTAAGTTGATAGGGGTCAAAGTTATGTTTCTGTGCCATGTTCGCAATAAACTTTTTGAGTTGATAGTTTCTTGCATATGCTCCTTGAAGATAAGGGGTTCGTTGAGGAATATATTCAGGCTCTACCACAACAGCTTGTACTTGTGGGTAAGTTTGTGGATAGCTCTGTGGCACAGTTTGTGGATATGTTATCGTTGTCGGTTGTTGTGGCATGGGATAAGTGGTTGCCATAGGAATAGTAGCAGGTTGAGGGTTATTTACCGTCACCGTAGGGGTAGA
>JALSHP010000303.1 GCA_026982175.1 Campylobacteraceae bacterium | reverse complement strand
TCTCGAAAAATCACTCGCTTAAACTCTAAGTAAGCCCCAATGTTCTTGGACGCGTATTATAGAGAATTTTATTGGGGATGTCAAGGGTTTTTGTTAATTTGTGAATAATTTGTGGAAATTCTTTTTTATTTCTAAATTTAACCATTTTAAGCCCACATTAAAAAACAATAGTTTTGTTTCCATGTACAAAAACCCTATCATTTAAAACAAAATTTAATGCCCTTGACAAGACTATCTTTTCTACATCTCGTCCTGCTCTTTGCATCTCTTTCCACTCTAGTCTATGATTCACGGGAATGACATCTTGAGCAATAATTGGTCCTTCATCTAAATCATCCGTTACATAGTGTGCCGTTGCCCCTATAATCTTTACCCCTCGCTCATAAGCTTGTTTGTATGGATTTGCCCCAATAAATGCAGGTAAAAAAGAGTGATGAATATTTATAATCTTTTTAGCATAAGCCTTAACAAAAGTAGAAGTTAAAATTCTCATGTATTTTGCTAACACTATATAGTCAAAATTTTGTTCATCAATTACTTTCATCATTTTTGCTTCATGTGCTTCTCTACTCATCCCCTCAGCAGAGACTTTAAAAAAAGGAATGTTAAAACGACATACCAATTCTTCTAAGGTATCATGATTTCCAATCACCGCTTCAATATCAGCATTTAACTCACCTGATGCGTGACGAATTAAAATATCACCCAAGGCATGAGACTCTTTGGTCACCAAAATAACAATCTTTTTACGCTTTGGCTCTACTACTTGTAAATTAGCTTCATCTGGAGCAACTTTTTTTAATGCAGACGCTAACTCTTTAATTTCAAAATCACCTGTCACCACTGTGCGCATAAAAAATCGACCATGAGCTTTGTCGACATATTCTCTGTTATTCTCAATATTTAAATCTCTATCATAAAATACTTTAGAAATTTTATAAACTAACCCTTTGGCATCTTCACAATCTATTAACACTCGTACACGCTTTTCCATCTTTATCCTACTTTATATATTATAAAATTATACCAATTTTTTAGACAAGCTTTTGAGATAGCTTATTCCATTGTTCTTTTAACTCATTATATCCTGCATTATAGGCACTCTCTATTTCAGTAAAATCAAACAGATGCATGTTTGCCACACCCTTAACCTCAAAAAAAGCATCGGTGAGTTTTTTAGCAGGCATAGAGTTTGAACGAATCATAATAAGAATAGAACGTATCATTAAAGATTTAAAAGAGTCTAGTGCTTCACCACGTAAAGGGTTAATATTAATAGCGAGATTTTTTTCATAATACTTCTTCATTGGCTTAACAGGTAAATTATCTGAAAATCCACCATCTATGTAACTCTTTTCTCCAATCTTTTTTGCTCTAAACAGCGGTGTAATGGTCGAAGATGCTACGGTATATTCAATGGGATTGCCTTTGTGAATGTATTCACTCTCCCCTGTGGCAATGTTTGTTACACAAATATGAAAAGGGATTTTTAATTCATCAAAACTTTCTACCTTTAAAATCTCTTTGAGCTTCTGCTCCACTTTTTCCATCTTAAAAAGCCCAATATCTCCACTCGCCCACACAAACAACTCTTTTTTCTCCAAATTCTGTAAAAAATCCAACATATCAACACTCTTTAGTCCATTGGCTAGAAAAAGTCCCACAATTGCCCCAGCACTTGAACCCGAAATAGCTGTCACTTCCACTCCTTGCTCTTCTAAAAACTTAATTGCACCCACATGAGCAGCCCCTCGTAATCCACCACCACTTAAACTTAATGTTATTTTCATCTCTATCCATTTTTTAGCTTTTTGCTTTTTAGATATAATACCAAAAATTAACCGATAGAGGTAACCTTAGTGAAAAAAACATTTCAAATAGAACAAGAGCGACTTAAACCAGACCGAGCTGTAGATGCCATTAAAAATGAACTGCGTAAATATGCAAAACGTGAAAAGAAAAAAGATTTACCTAATAAGAAGACCATGTATTGGGATTTTGATTGTAAATTTGGGAAGAGTGCTGAATTAGCGTCAGCTTGTACCTTTGAAGAGATTGCTACAAAATTAAATTCAGTTGTTGCTGATGGTTGGAAAAGTTGTTACATTGAAGTAATGGCTAAGGCTGTTGATAAACCGTTGAAAGAAGAAGAGGGAAAAGAATAAGAATAAAAGGAAAAGTAAAAATTATGAGTGCGTTGGAAAACGCACCCTACACATGCCTATTTAGAAACAAATTTGGCGATAATATCGCCCATCTGTGAACAAGATAAAACTTCTTCTGCATCATAAGCAGCTAAATCACCTGTACGGTAACCTTTAGCCAATGCTTTTTTAATCGCATCATCAATCTTATCTGCTGCATCACTCTCACCTAAAGCATAACGCAACATCATCGAAGCCGATGAAATGGTTGCTAAAGGATTGGCAATTCCTTGACCAGCAATGTCTGGAGCAGAACCATGAATTGGTTCATAGAGTCCAACCCCTTTACCAGTACTCGCACTTGGAAGTAGCCCAATAGAACCACTAAGCATTGAAGCAGCATCGGAGAGAATATCACCAAATATATTTCCTGTCAAAATAACATCAAACTGTTTTGGCTCACGAATAAGTTGCATCGCTGCATTGTCTACATACATATGTGTAAGCTCAACTTCTGGGTACTCTTTGGCAACTTCAATGACTGTTTCACGCCAAAATTGACTCACTTCAAGTACATTGGCTTTGTCAACAGAACAGATACGTTTGTCACGTTTCATCGCAATTTCAAATGCCACATGTGCAATACGTTCCACCTCTTCACGTGTATAAACCATGGTATTGTAAGCGCTATCTTCAAGAAGCTCTCTTGGTTGACCAAAATAGATACCCCCTGTAAGCTCACGCACGACCATGATGTCCACCCCTTTAACCACATCGGCTTTAAGGGTTGAAGCATTGACCAATTCATCATACACAATCGCAGGACGTAAGTTGGCAAAGGTTCCCATCTCTTTTCTAATGGCTAAAAGCCCCGACTCTGGACGTAAATGACGCTCAACATTGTCCCATTTTGGTCCACCAATCGCTCCAAAAAGTACAGCATCTGCTTTTTTAACCCCTTGAATGGTCTCATCAGGTAAAGGAACACCTGTTACATCAAGTGCAGAACCTCCCATAAGAAGCTCTTCATACTCTAAATTAAAGCCCATATTGGCTGAAAGTGCATCTAAAACTTTTACAGCTTCATCAATAATCTCTGGCCCAATTCCATCACCTTTAATAACGGCAATTTTATAATTTCTGGTCATCTTACGCCTTTTGTGCTATTTCTTGTTTGGCAAAGGCAATCAATCCACCTGCATCAACCAACTCTTGCATAAATTCAGGAATTGGTGAGAATTTATAAGTCTTTGCTTGGCTAATATTAATCACTTCACCTTTTGCCATGTCTACTTTAACTGTATCACCCTCATTAATCTCAGCTGATTCTTCAAGCTCAAAAATAGGTAAGCCCATATTAAATGCATTTCGATAAAAAATTCTCGCAAAAGTAGGAGCAATAATCGCAGCCACTCCAGCAGCTTTAAGTGCGATGGGTGCGTGTTCACGACTAGAACCACAGCCAAAGTTTTCACCTGCAACAATAATGTCACCCTCACTCATTTTAGCAACAAACTCTGGGTCTGCATCTTCCATTACATGTTTCGCCAACTCACTTGGTTCACTTGTATTTAGGTATCTAGCAGCAATAATTAAATCGGTATCAACATGGTCACCGAATTTCCAAACTTTACCTTGCAAAGTCATCCTTTAATAGTCGGAGAAAAATCTCCGTGAAATATGGTCGCGATTATAGCTAAAAAGCATTAAGAGATGAGTTAAACAGACTTTTTCAGACTAATACTTCTCAAGCCTAGCATCAAACTTTCGCACTTCCCCATTGTCGTAAACCTTAATCTTTTGTGCCTTAAGCCCACGCCCCTCATCGTCAAGTTCAAAAACTATCAACTGAAAAATGGCTTGACATTTTTTAGCAATGTCATAATGCCCACCAATGCCTGTTAAAAACTTATTCATTGGTACTTCTTTGTCCATTCCAATGACCCCATCACGACAACCTGTTAAACCCACATCACTCACATAGCAACACCCATCAACAATCATTAAGTCATCTGTTCCCACATGGGTGTGTGTTCCAAATAGAGCTGAAACACGCTTTTTTAAAATGTGCATCATGGCTAACTTTTCACTGGTCGCTTCGGCGTGTATGTCCACGATGATGTGTTTAATACCCTCGCTTTTAAGCTCATCTACCACTTCATCCATCATCACAAAAGGGTTGTCTACCATGGGCATGGTGTAGTGACCCATCACATTGACAATCGCAACTTCATGATTTAAAACATTGACCTTTATGAGACCTTCACCTGGGCTTTTTCGTGGGTAGTTAATAGGACGGATTAAAGGGTAGTCACGGTAGAGCAAAAAGACCTCTTTTTTGTCCCAAGAGTGGTTGCCTCCTGTCATGATATCTATGCCGTTACCTAAAAGCTCTTCACAATTCTTTTTGGTGAGTCCAAAGCCATGTGAAGCGTTTTCATAATTGGCAATGACCAAGTCAAGCCCATGCTCTTCACGCAGTTTTGGCAGATGTTTAGCAATCATATCTCGCCCAGGTTTGCCGACAATGTCACCTATGAATGCTAATTTCACGTTATTTTGTCTCTTTGCCACAAATCATCGTGTCATGCCCACAGGTTCTACAAGTAGGACGCACGGTGAAGATATACCAACCATTTTTTTCTTTAAATATCGGTGTTTGACACTTTTGACACAGTACCCTACTTTGCATAATCGCGGCCATCATCGCAGGAATATAGTAGTAGAGATTTTCAAAAAAAATAGCAAAAATAACCATTGTCCCTACTATGACAGAGAGAAGTATGTATTTTAAAAATGAAGAGATGCACATAAAAAGCCCTTTTTTAACCCTAAATCTACGCTTTTAAACTTGCCAAATGTGAGCCAATACGCCAATAGAGCAGTAGTTCAAAAACCATTCCGACCATTATAGCATTTTTCGGTGAAAAAAGTTCTGCCATCCCAAAGAGATGGGTCATAACATAGAGGTTTGTCATGCCAAGGGTCATGAAAAAGAGTGAACGCAAGACAAATACCCACCCAATGGCTGTAAAGTTTTGCACAAAAGTTTTGCTATTTGCATTTTTATGGTACGCATAAGCAATACCCAAAAAAGAGATTAAAATCTGTACCACCATCATCTCTTTGTTCCATAAAGCATTAATTTGAATTAAAGATTGAATAGACAGAGTAAAATAGAGCAAAGTAAAAAGTAGCAGATAGTAAGCCCTATGCTCTTGTGTCACCCTCTTTTCTCTTAACGCCTCTTTTAAGCTTCCAATTTTCCACAAGTACATCTCTATCCTTTATAAAGCAATGTGATATAATGCCAAAAAAAATACGGAATTAGGTAAAAATATGAACCAAGAAGAAGAGAATCACACATTTCCATGGGGATTTCACTTAGGTGAGTTGTCTCTAAAGGGTGAGCTTATGCCCCTCTATACTCCTAGTAAAGATGGAGGTTTTACACTTCTCTATGACAAAGTCTCTGAAAAAAAAGCCGACACACTTTTAGAGTGTTTAGCCCTAGAGCTACTCACCTTAATGCCCCATGAGAGCTTAACAGTTGACCTTTTTGATTTTGGAAAAAAGAAATTCTATAGCCTCTCCCCTTTACAATATATGCAGACTTATAGGGTTTCATTTGATGTCAAGCAAATCAAAAGTCGTTTTGAAGAGATTGAAAACATCATCGTCTCACGCTATCAAGAGTTACTCTGTTGTAACCGTCAAACCATTGATGAGCATAACCAAAAATCAAGAATGAAACAAGGCTATCATGTTATTTTAATGAACCTAGAGAACTTTGAACGAGCAGAGATTGAACCAAGAAGAGTCCAAAACTTTGTTGAGTCTGCTCAAAAAGCAGGAGTCTACTTGATTGCTTTTGGCTATGATGAACTTTTAAAGAGTCAAAATGAATCGACACAAATTATTTTGAACTACTTTAAACATCTAAAGGTAAGCGAAAATCAATTTGAGATTACACCTCAAATTTTTGAATTTACAGAGCTTTTAGAGACCCATGATTTTGAAGCCTTAGCACTGGAAAAAGATGAACTTCTCAACACAATCATGACCAATGCCGATTTGGAAAACTTCATGGATCCAGAAAACATTAAACTTGAAACAAACACAAAGGTATAAAGATGAAATTTGACAACGTAAGCGTAGAGATAAAAGGAAACTCCTATTTTGATGGATCAGTGACTAGCAGAACCTTGCATTTTGCAGATGGAAGTCGTAAAACCTTAGGCTTTATGGCACAAGGGAAGTATGAGTTTGGAACAGAGGCAGCAGAACTCATGGAGATTACTTCTGGGGAATTAGCCTATAAATTAGCCGACTCAGACCAATGGAAAACAGCTCATGCAGGAGAAAGCTTTAATGTACCTGCTAATTCTAAGTTTCAAGTAGAAGCTAAAAGTATGATAGATTACTGTTGTTCTTATCTTTAAGATTTAGCCTTTTAACTTTTATGTTATAATCTCTAAAATTATTTATGAGGAAACCATATGAACTTTGAATTTACAGCTGAAACCATTTTGCTTCTTATTATGGGGATTGCCTTTGGAGGGCTACTCTCTTACCTAAAATCGCTGCTTACCATTAGAAAGCACAAAAAAGAGTTAAAAGAGTACAAAGAGCATCTTGACCGACAGATGCAGATTACCAATGCAGGAAATAGTAACTTAGTAAAAGAGCTTGAACAAGTAAAAAAAGAGAATGAGAACCTTAGAATCTCTGTTCAAACACTCAACCAAAAACCAGGTCGTGCTGAACTTAGACTTTTAAATATTTACGATGCAGCACTAAGAAAGATGATGTCACAAGCCCCAGGATTTTCAACAGCGTGGGAAAACTCGCTACAAGAGGCAGAGCGTGAGTATGAAGCCAATGAGACAGGACTCAAAAGCATTGTCTCAAAAGTCTTTGGTTCGGGTACAGGCGTGGTAAACGAAAACCATAATATCCAACAAATAGAGCATAAATAGCCTAAATCATATCCCAAACTGTTAAGGCTTGAAAATGTTCTTGCACATCATGACAGCGTACAATGTTTGCCCCATTCTCCACGGCTTTTAAATGAATAGCCAATGTTCCAGCCAACCGTTTCGCGGTTGGGGTGGGGACAATCTGGTCAATCATTGACTTTCTACTCGCCCCTACCAACAGTTCACAGCCAAACTTTTTAAAATGCCCCATGTTTTGAATGAGCGTTAAGTTATGCTCCAAGGTTTTACCAAACCCTATGCCCACATCTAAGATGATGTTTTCTCTTTTCATCCCAAGTGCTTCACATTTCGCAATGCGTTCTTCAAAAAACTCACTTACTTCAACCATCACATCTTCATAATGTGGATTAGTTTGCATGGTTTGGGGTGTTCCTTGCATATGCATGATACAAAGCTTCGCTTTATGCTTCACGGTTAAGGCTATCACCTCTTCATTGGAAGCCCCTGTAATGTCATTGACTACATTAAAGCCTGATGCCAAGGCATACGCTATGACAGATGGGGCATAGGAATCAATGGAGAAAGAGACTTTTTCATAAAGCTTTTGAGCCTTAATCTCATCGCAAATAGGTTCAATGCGTTCTAACTCCTCTGCTTCACTCACCACCAAAGCATTGGGACGACTTGAAACTGCCCCAATGTCAATAATGTCAGCCCCCTGCCCTATCATCTCCTCTATTTTAGCAATGGCATCGCTGTTTTTAAAACGTGAGCCCTCAAAAAAGCTGTCATCATTGGCATTGATGATGCCCATTATCTTTAAAGGAAAAGTTTTTGCTTTTAAAAACTCTTGTAACGCCAATGCCAAAGCTTTAAGCCCAAAAGGTTGTGCCAACTCTTTTTTAGAGAGTATCTCAATATGTTTACGCGTTCCTATTAAAAGACAATCATACAAGGCTTTTTCACACACAATCACCCCTGAAGGTGTTGCGAGTTCAGCCCCAATGCTTAGTGCATCTTGTTTGAGTATGTTCACCGCAGGAGTTTTTAAATCTTTAATAAAAAAATAGAGTAATTCCATCTTTTTAGCCATGATAGAAATACCCCCGCCATGGACATTGAGTGCTTTTAAAAACTCTTTTTTATTTTTAATATTATTGAGTTGATAGAGTTCCATAATCAATCCTTTGCTGTAGATAAAAATCTAAACAGAAATAATAGTATAATGTGTTTCCATATTTATTTATTGAAAATAAGCAAAAAATTGACCTGATTTTGTAAAAAATAAATAAATTTCTACATTAAAATTTTAGATGTCCTATTATATAGTAAGCTAAATTTAATTAAAGTGTATGATTTGTGTAGAAGACAAATGAAAGCTTCATTAAGCGTAATTTTCATCAAAATCACTACTTGACTTTTAAGAAAAGTAGTGATATCATACCTAAACGCAATAAATTTAGATGTACAAGTTTATATAATTTGGCCGTGAATTTCATTCATGTAAGTCCAAGGGAAGTAAGCCTAACTTACAAATTTTTGCAAAAATTTTACGAAGGAGAATACATGAAAAAACAAATCATGTCAATCGCAGCAGCAGCTGCTTTATTCACAACAGGAGCTATGGCTTTTGACTACACTTACGATGGAGAAATCGTAGCAGATATTACAAACGCAACTTTAGATACAACTAAGGGTGTTACAGGTAGATATGCTAGCTATATGAACAAAGATGGTAATGCATCAGAAGCTGGAGATGAAAACTTAACATTAAGTACTAATGCTAAAGGTGATGCACTTATCTACCCTGCATTTAAAGCTGGAGAGGGTTGGTCTTCTAACCTTGTTGTAAGAAACGCTGAGAACAATGCTACTGTTTGTAAAGTAGTACTTTATGCAGCAGACAACTCTAGAGAACTACTAGACTTTAACATCTATCTTTCGCCTTATGATGTATTTAGATTTAATATTGCTGAAGATGGTACAGTAAGTACAAGTGATGGTTCATTTACATTGGTTGACCCAACATTAGCTACAGATAGTCATAAATTTGTTGAGCACAATGGTGCAGCACAAGTTATTGGTAAAATCAATGCTAGAGCTGAAAATGCAGATGTGATTTCTGGTTATGCAGTTATTTATGGAATGGTTGAAGCTACGAATGCTGCTCCTGGAGTTCGTTTTGCGGCTAATGGTACTGACTTAACTACAACTGGTGCTAATGCATCTGTTCCCGCGGCATATCATGGTGATCACTCAAAACTTTTTGAAGACTTTAGAGCACTTTCTGAAATTTGTAGAGATGATGACAGTAACTTAAGTACACCAGCTTCATGGAGAGCAGTATTAGGTTCAAGTTCAGCAAGTATCCAAAATGGTACAGCTGTAGACATTAATGTGACTGCTCCAAATGTTTTAAACAATTGTCTTGATCTAGCGATGGCTGCAAACAATGATAACAATGAAACCAATAAAACTATTGCAGGAATGGTTTCAAACTTTGACTCTCCTTCATCAGATTTATTATTTGGAGATGTTACTATCTCTAAAGCAGGAGACGATTCAAGAAACTTATTAATTCCAGCAACAGCACTAGATAACTACACAGCAGCAAACCAGATGATGTTATGGGCTGATGGAGAATATGCAGCAATTCAAGATAGAAGACTTGGTGTAGATACACAAGCTAATGCTGCTGCTACTAACGGATTTGCTACTCAAACAAGACCTGGATATTGTGATTATAACCTAACTGGTATTGTAGCGGATTCAGCTGCATTTAATACAGCATTAGCCTACTATACATTTGATAAAAATGAAATGAAAGGTGCAAATACGCTTCTTTTAACTCAACCAACAAAAAGAGCAATGATTATGGCAAATCAAGCTTCAATGCATTGGGTTTCAGGTACAACAGGAATGAGCCCGATTGCAAATAAATGGGGTGAATTTACAACGGCATCTTCTTACTATGATGAAAATGAACTTTTAGATGTAGCTGCAACAGCTTTAGCGGTTGTTATCTCTCCTGTTTCTGGAGACCCTGATGCTGCATACAAAAATGAGCTACAAGCGATTAATGACCCAGAAAGAACAGAAACTTCAAGTTCAGTATTTGCAGTGAGTGGTGACAATGGATTTGCGATTATGAAATTAGGTACAGTAAATAATGGTCTTCCTGCTATTGCTACTCAAATGACTGGTTCTGTAGTTGGTGGAGAATCTCAAATTAACTGGGTTTACTCAACAACTAACAAGTAAGGATGGCAAATATGAAAAAAAATATATTAGCTTTAATTAGTATTGCTTTACTAGCCTTAGGGTTAGTGGGTTGTGGTAATGGTGATGACCCTGCAACACCAACAGCAACACCAACAGCAACACCAACAGCAACACCAACAGCAACACCAACAGCAACACCAACAGATAACACTGGTGGAAACACAGGTGGAAACACTGATACAAATAACACTGATGATAACAACACTGATAACACTGGTGGAGGTGCTGTAGAAGCATCTGAAATGTTACCATTCTAAAAAATGTTTTAACTCATTTCCTTTCCTCTTTTACAGAGGGGAGGTTTTCTACTCTTAAGCGTTAAAAAATCATAAATTTTCAAACTCAATTTTTAGCTTATTTTTCATATAGTTTTGTATAATTATATAAAAAATCAAGGACTTCTCTATGCACTTCAAACTACTTAGTAGTATAATGTTCATATTTCTTTCAACTACCCTATTTGCAAATGAAAATAATGACACCAATGTTTCAAAAGATGCTATCTTTAGTTTAAATAAGAAGGTTTATGAAAAAAAAGATTTTCCGAATGAGTATCAAGCCTTATCTCCAAAAGAAAAATCAAAATTTATTTCTCAATATATCTACTATACCCTACTCTCTAAACAACTTCAGAAAGAGAGCATTACATATAAAGCTAAAATTGAAGATGCCATAAAAAAAAGAGATGCTGATTTAAAAAGAAAAGGTATTGTTTTAACTGAAATTGAAAAATTGATTCTTGAGAAGAAAATAGTAACAGATACTATTGGCTATAATATAATTCTTGAAAAACATAAAAAAATAGATGATGAGATTAAAAAGTTTTATGAAAAAAATGAAAAAGGCTTTAATCTACCAAAGAGAATTGAAATCTCTCATATTGTCATCAAAGATGAAAATCTATCAAAAAAACTCCTAAAAGAGTTAAGTGGACCATCTGACACATTAAAACTCTTTAGTCAATATGCCAAAAAATACTCTTTGGATAGAAATACAAAATTTAATGGTGGATATGTTGGAGAAGTAGTCAATAAAAAAATGCCTAACGAGTTCTTTAAGTTCTTATGGGAGAGTAAAGATAATGCCCTTCTCTCAAAAGTATTAACAAAAGATAAACTATTTCATATTATCTATCGTTTTAAAAAACATGAAGCGGGACAACAAACACTTAAAGAGGTAAGAAATGATATTGAGAAATATCTTTTACAAAAAGAGATTAAAAAATGGGAAAGAAAAATAATTTTAGAATTAAAAAAAGAGTCTAAAATAGTTTATTATTAAACTCTTTTTTATAGCTCTTCTCACCTCACCTTAACCTCAAAATACCCACACTTAACAGTAGGAGTCGCCACGCTTCCTGCTCCTACTGTGCCAAAGCCT
>JALSHP010000302.1 GCA_026982175.1 Campylobacteraceae bacterium | reverse complement strand
TCTCCCCCAAAATTTTTAAGGAGAGCATGAGACTCTTAGCCCAAGAGTTTCACACACAAAGCAGTAACTGCATCAAACTTGATGAACATACCTTTTGGGATACCCAAGCCAAAACCTTACGCACACACAACAGACTAATCAGTTTACGCGAAAAAGAGCTAAGATTACTCGAACTCTTCTTAGACCACAGATGCCAAACCATTAGCTATGAAGACATTATGGTCGCCCTTTGGGAAGACTCATTTGAACGAGAAATCTCCATAGACTCAGTCAAAAATCAAGTGAGCCAACTGCGTAAAAAGCTACCCAAAGATATGATTAGCAGTGTTTATGGGCAAGGTTATATTTTTCATTAGAAAATCTAATAATCATTTTTTCACTTTTTTTCACACTTCATTACCCTTTTGTATCATAATTACTTTAAGTTAATTGTTTAACTTTGTTTTAGGTTATTAAAAAGTTTTTCTGTTAAAAGTTTGTTCATCAAACTTTCAACAAACACAAACTTTCTATAATCCACTTAACAAACAACAAGAGACGCTAAAGAGATTTAGCCAACTTAGATTAAATTTAAAGGATTTATTATGACAACAAGAAACATTACAACACTATCACTTATTACAATAGCTATCTTAAGCTTAAACGGATGTGGAGGAGATTCATCTTCTACTAAAAGTTCAGAACAATCAGTAAGTTCTATTACTAAACTATCAGAAGCCAGTAAAAAACATTCCAATACTGATTGGGAGGTACTTACAGGTCAAATTACAGACCTTGATAAACCAGAAAAATTTAATACAATGCTTTCAACAACTACAGAAAAGAATGTTGCTCTATTAACAAATGTAGGTATCAACAAAGAAGAAGCCTATGCCATCAATTCAGATATGATGTATGATGACTTAGTAGAACTTGATATTCAAAAATTAGATGAAGAGGTAACAACAGAATGTCAAGAGAATGAAATTTGTAAAGAAGAAGCCTATGCCTCTATTGGTCTTGGTCTTGGGATTGACAAAGAAGAAGCTTATGCTATGGCTGAAGAGGTTAGAGGAATTGATAAAGAAGAGGCTTATGCCATTGTTGTCAATGATGGCTTGGTTAAAGAGTTTAGTTGTGATGCAGGTGAAGTAAAAACGGTTCAGCATTATGGTCTTGAAGACAGTTTTTCTACAGCCAATGGAGTAGAACCATCAACACCAGCACCCCATATTGCATTGGTTCCATGGATTGCTAATTATCCTTTCCCTCTAACAGGATATGATGAAGTAAGTGCAAACCGAATATTTGCTGAAACAGTTAAAAATTTACCAACAAATGTCGTTAAAGGAAACTTCTATATCGGATTTAAAAGTAATGGAACAGCTCTTCAAGGCAATGACACCATGAGTTTTGGTAACTATGCAAATAACGATGTAAAAACCATACCTTTAAATACCCTCAATTGGACAACAACAGCAGCAGGTGGAACAACTATTTTTAGCAATAGTTTTAACAATATTGATGTAAACAACTCAACACTACTCCAAATGGTACAGAATAGTCAACAATTTGACGTTGTGGTTCAAGATGATACCTCGGTAGATTTTATTACGGTTGCTACTTGTTCTAAAAAAGACCCAATTAAAGAGATAGAAACCGTTGTCAATAAGTTTGAATGTTCTGAAAAAGAGACCATG
>JALSHP010000301.1 GCA_026982175.1 Campylobacteraceae bacterium | reverse complement strand
TAAATATTATTGAAACTCTGTGGAGGTTCATGAAGTATATTTGGATTGATTACTATGCTTATTTGAATTATAATAATATGCTTCTTTATATCCAAAAAATATTTGATAACTATGGTAAAAATTATAGGATAAACTTTTCTTAGTGTTTAATTATTATTGGCTACTTAACAACCACTACCTCATGCTCATCTCCTAACCATTTTTTTGCGAAAGTTGCGGTGGTATGTCCTGCTACACCACCACCCATAATTATTAATCTTGCCATATTATATTTCCTTTTCTCTATTTTAAGATAGATGATTATAATTATCATTTATAGTAAAGAGATGAAATTTGAAAGAGAAGTGCAAAGTAGTAACTTTTATTGATTAAATACAGTTACAAACATAAATATAACTGTACTTATAGAAGTGGTTTAAAACTTAATTATTTTAAGTAAGCAGGGGTTTCCAAATAGCCAGTGACATCAGCTATTTTGACTTTAATGGCTAAAGTGTAACGCCCTTTTTTAGAGAGTTTTAGAGCTTGTGTTAGATAGTACTTTCCATCAAATTTTAATTTTTTTTCCAATTGGTCATCAACTCTAGTGTGAGGACGTGTTAGCAAAAATGAGACTTCAGCATCTTTGACTACTTCACCCCTTTTAGTAGTAATGGCATAGCTAAAACTATTGTCACCTAAAGTGAGTTTAATGGGTTTTTGTTGAGCTCTTTTAGCATTACTATTTTGTAACTCTTCTTCTAAATTAATAAAAGTGGTATTTTGTAATTCAATGCTATATTTTGCCTTAAATTCTTCTTCTAGTTTCATAATTTTATTGATATTCATATCGGCCATTTGATACTTTAACATATAGTTGTTAGACTCTTGAACTTTGACAGAGGTGGCTTGTTTTACTGTCCAAACAATCATACTAATACCAAAAAGAAGGATGCTCATGACAAACATAAACCAAAATCTGTTTTGATTTTTTTTAGTCATCTCTTCTCCTCATAACAATAGGGCGAATTAAGTAAATCCATGTAACTAAAAGAAGACCTGTACCAACAATGACCTCTAAAAAAGTGATAACATTTTGTGTATCATTAGGAAAAGTTGTGCTTAGCTCAATATCTTTAGCATTGGCAATATTGTCAGCTAATTCGGAGTAGGCTTGAACTACACCTATGTTTTGTTTGTCTTCAATGCTGTTTTTATCTTTAACGGTAATGACATCAAGTCCAGCATCACGAATGGCTGAATAGTCATAAAGTTTTTTAAGCTCATCAGAAGAGGGGATAATGCCAACACGACCTGTAATTTCACTCTTTTGGGTGATGAGTGCTTTGGGTGCAAATATATAAAGAACATAAGGTGCATTCATTTGAGCTTCATACTTTTTAGCATACTCAACCAAGTTAAATCTAAGAGGAAATGCTTCATTGGTTGTTAAAACATAAGCATTAACGCCTGTTTTACTAAGTAATTCATTTCCCATTTTATCTATGAGTTCAATGGCTTGAGGTTTGAGGGTGTCATCTTTCAGTACAAAAGGTGAGGCATTGAGCAGAAGGGGTAAAAGAAAAGCGAGAAGTATCGCTTTTCTAGGTTTAAATAGGTCTAACATTTTAACCAACGTAAAGAAGGTTACCTGAGAGTGAAAGGTAAACAGCCATAACAGCTGAACCCATCATACACCATAATAAAATTTTATCCATGTATTTAATCATCATTTATCCTTTTAGTTTGTTTTTTATTTTGTCTCTTTATGAGCTTGAAAGGCAAATTGTCTCTGTTGCTCCATCGGGGCTATCATTTTAACATTGTTAATGTCACGAATTGGTGCTTCATCATAAGGGGCTACTGCCCCATAACGATAAGTTACCACAACGGCTAGTTGAAGAAAAATTAAGACTCCAAGTAGCAAAACAACTGAAATAAGCATTGCAGGAAGTCCATGAAAACCCCAGATACTTCTTTTTGTATTTTCTGCCATTTTTTACTCCTTATTGTGCAATTGACTGAAGGTATTCAGACAATGCTTTCTCTTGAATTGGGGTAATCATGGTTTTAAATGATGGCATTGTACCAATGATACCTTTTTTACCGTTTTGCAATACATGGGTAAGTAAAGCATTGTCATAACCTATAAGGTTTGGTGCCATTCCACCATTTCCTTTTGAGTCAGCACCATGACATGAAGTACATGCTGCATAAGATGCAGGTGCTTCACCTTTAAGTCCACCAGCAATGTAAGCGGCAATGTCTTCAGCATCTTGACCACTAGCCATTCCTGGAGGCATCATACCCATAGCATACCCTAAATGGTTTGAACCATTGTTTATAACATCCAAAACTTGTGCTTTAGACATTCTTTTGGTTAAGTCGTGTGCTTTACCTGAAAGTCCATCACCTGTGTTACCATGACATGGGGCACACTGTACAAAGTAGAGTGATTTACCCATACCTTGAAGTACCTCTTTATCAGCATTTTCAAATTTCTTCTCAAATTTTGCTTTATGGGCTAATACCTCTTCGTTGTATTCACCAATTTGACTGTATTGGTTGACAGGGTAGCCTATGAGACCATACCACATTGACCAAAAGAATACCGCTAAAAAGATGTACGCCCATCCTGAAGGGAGTTCATTGGTTCGCTCACCAATTCCATCCCAGTTTTCATCAACTAACTCGCCTGTGGTTGATTCTGTTTTCATTTTACTAATATATAAACTCGTTACATATGAGGTAATGGTTGCAATTGCAATTGCTCCACCTACAGCAATGGCATTAACTGAATCACTTAAGTCAATGTCCATCTGTACCACAACAGCCAGTGTTGCAATAATAAGCAGGGCAGCAAATCCTAATGATTTCATAATTATTGGGTTCATTTAATTTTGCTCCTTGGTTCTTCTATCTTCCTCTGAAGCGCTTTTTTCTTCTACGGGAGGGGTACCGATGCTATCATCGAGTGCAATTCTTCCGTATTTTTCAAAGTTACGCTCACCTTTTTTCTCTGACCGATAGAGGTATAAAATGTACCAATACAATAGTACTGTTAGCAGTATGGTCAAGAAAAACATGCCGTAACCTTGTATGTCATGTATGGTCATCTTATGCTCCTTATTTTAAACTGTTAAGATACGCAATAAGTGCGACAATCTCTGGTACTTCACCATTAGCAATCATTTTTTTAACGCCTTCATCTTTCATGTCAGCTGCAATTTTTTTCGCATCTTCTAAGACTTTTGGACGATGTGCTTCCCATGCTTTTCTGGTTCTTTTAAATTCAGGACCATAAGGGGTAAAGAAAGCATTTTTTACGGTTACTGCTTCTGCGTAAGCTGTTTCAATGTCTGCTACATTGGTAAACTGATGTTTATAGGCAGGCATAATAGAACCAGGTACAATCGCAGGTGGATTTAACATATGATTCTCATGCCAATCCGTTGTACGGTAGTTTCCTACACGGTGTAAGTCGGGACCTGTTCTTTTTGAACCCCATAAAAATGGTCTGTCATAGGCATACTCACCTGAGAGTGAGTATTTACCATAACGGTCAGTTTCCGATTTAAACGGACGAATCATCTGTGAATGACAGGCAATACAGTTGTCTTTGATGTAAACATTTTTACCTGCTAACTCTAAGACAGTTCTAGGTGTTGTCGTACTTAATGGACGTGCAGCACTTGCAAAGTTTGGAACGATTTCTAATAGCCCTGCAAATGAGATAACGATTGATACCATCAAAGCAAAATAAAATGGGTTTTTTTCTAACCAATGAAAAAACATAATCTACCTCCTTATGCCATAGGTGTTCTAAACTGTGGCTCTTCTGTAAGTTTTCTACCAGCAGTTATTGTTTTGTACATGTTGTAAGCAAACAGAATAAATCCTGCAAGATATAACACACCTGAAATTCCTCTAATCACATAATAAGGATGAAGTACGGTTACGGTGTCAATGAAACTGTAAACTAAGTTACCATACTCATCAACGGCTCTCCACATCATACCTTGGGTAATACCTGCTACCCACATAGAGGTGAAGTAAAGTACAACGGCTGTGGTTTGCATCCAAAATTGAATACCCATAAGTTTTTTAGAATAAATCTCTTTTTTCCACATACGTGGTGCCATGTGGAAAAGTGCAGCCATGGTCATAAAGACAACCCAACCAAGTACACCATCGTGAACGTGTCCTGGAATCCAGTCAGTAAAGTGAGCAATGGCATTAACTGATTTAATTGCTTGAATTGGACCTTCAATTGTTGATAACATATAGAATGTAGAGGCGATAACCATAAATTTAATTAGTGGATTTTCTGCCAATTGATTCCACTCACCTTTCATGGTAAGAAGCATGTTAATAGCAGAACCCCATGATGGTAAAATAAGAACAATAGAGAAAGCAGAACCCATGGTTTGCATCCAATCTGGAACAGTTGACCATAAGAGGTGGTGAGAACCCGCCCAAAGGTAGACAAACATTAGCCCCCAAAATGAAAGTAGAGATAATTTATATGAATAAATAGCTTGACCAGACTCTTTTGGAAGGAAGTAGTAAATCATACCAACAATTGGTACGGTAAATCCAAAGGCAACGGCATTGTGACCATACCACCATTGAACAAGTGCATCATTGGTTCCTGAATACATAGAAACAGAGTGATTAATTGAACCTAGTCCATCCGTCATAAAATAGGTAGGAATTGATGCATTATTGAAAAGGTAAAGCATAGCAATTCCAAGGAAACACGCTAAGTAGTACCAAATAGAGACATAGAGTACTTTTTCACGTCTAATTCCAATCATTCCAAAGATGTTAACACCCCACATAAGCCAAATGATAACGATGACAATGTCAATCCACCATTCGTATTGAGCATACTCTTTACCAGCAGAGATACCAAAAACAAGGGTTATGGTAGCGATTAAAGCTCCGATGAAATAGACCCAAAAGTGGGCTTTACCCATTATCATCAAAAATTTTGATTCTGCCATAGAGACTTTGAGTACCCTTTGTGCAAAGTAGTACCAAGTAGCAAAGACTCCAGAAACAGTAAATCCAAAAATTACGGTGTTGGTATGAACAGGTCGTAGTCTTGAAAAAGTACCATATTCACCAATAAGGTAGTTTAATTCAGGAAATGCTAATTGTAGTGCGAGTATCGTCCCTACTAACATTCCTAAAAAGCCAAACAAAATGGTTACATAGGTAAACAGTTTTGCGACAGTGTAGTCATATTCTAATGCTGCATTTGATTGCATACATTACCTCCTTAAAAAAGTTTTAGCTGTAACACTATGATTAAAAAAGTCACTATAATCATAATAATATAGCCTACACTTATAAGTATAATCTCTTTTTTTTATAGAAAACTTAATCTAGTATCAATGTTTTTGATTTTTTGAAAAAATTTAATTGAAGTGTAGAAAAAGTTTAAGAATATTTTAAAGCCATATTTTATGGTACTTGGAAAGAGATTTTTATATAAAGAACAGTCGGTTATTATCATTTTTAACAATAAAAAATAATATAATTAAAAAATAATATTATATTTATCTATAATTTTTAATTATACTAAAAGCTACACTAGAAGAATTAAAATAGTATTTACAATTTTAGCATCAAATCTATGATAAATTATTGACTTAAGTCAAGTTTTATTGAAAATATTTTTTTAGCTATAATTCATCTATGATATTAAGCAAACTTCGCCAACTTAAATTATTTCAAAAACTTTCAGATAGAGAGTTAGCCTCTGTTGCTAAAATTAGCAGTCTAAAAACTCTTTTTAAAGAGAATATCCTTTTTTATGAGGGAGAGTCTCCTCGCTATTTTTATCTTTTATTACAAGGGCATCTTAAGATTTATAAAACAGATTTGAAAAACAATGAAATAGTTATTCACTATTTTACCAAACCTGCATTCATCGCAGAAATGGCATCGTTTGAAAACATTAATTTTCCTGCAACTGCCATGGCAATGTCAGAGGAGCTTGAAGTTTTGCTAATAGACAAAGAGAAGTTTTTGGATTTACTTCAAACAGATGCTACTTTCTCTTTGCATCTTTTAAAGTCTATTAGCATGAAAGTTAAACAGTTGGAGCTGGTAATTGACCGTAATATGATTTATGATGCCATGACAAAAGTTTGCTCGTTTATTGATGAAAATCCACAATATCTGCAAACAGCAAAAAATAAAGAGATAGCAAGTTTTTTAAATATGGCACCAGAGACACTTTCACGTATTTTAAGTAAGTTACGCAAGTTAGAGATAATTGATAAAGAGAAGAATATAGTAGATGAAGTGAAGTTACAAGCAATTTTAGAACTCTAGTTACAGAAAGATATGAGTACAAGAATTACTTAAGTATTGAAAAACAACAACGATTTACAGAGAAGTACCTAAATAAAAAGTGAAACAAATCTTTAAGGTTTAGATGGAAACCTCATATCTTTCCTAAGGGTAGTATAGTCAAAGTTGGTTCTAAATTTATTGACCTACATCACCATTATAATTTTTATTTTTGATATACTTATATTAATTATAACTAAGGAAAATAATGAAAAATTTGAATAATGTATCTTTAATTCAAAAATATAATATCCCAGGCCCTCGATATACCTCTTATCCTACAGTTCCTTTTTGGAATAAAGAGGGCATCTCCATAGAGGATTGGAGCGAAACAGTAAGAGATGCTTTTAATGAGAGTAATACCAAAGAGGGGATTAGCCTTTACATTCACATGCCATATTGTGAAAATCTATGTACTTTTTGTGCTTGTCATAAACACATTACCAAACGGCATTCGGTAGAAGATGAGTACATAGATACCGTTTTAAAAGAGTGGAAACTCTATGTGGCGATATTAGAGGAGAAACCCTCCATTAGAGAGCTTCATTTAGGAGGAGGAACCCCTACTTTTTTCTCTTCAGCCAATTTAAAACGTATGATAGAGGGGATTTTTCAAGAGGCTTCTCGACATGAGATTTATGACTTCTCTTTTGAAGCACACCCCAATGACACGACCAAAGAGCAACTCCAAACGCTCTTTGAGTTAGGCTTTAAACGTACCTCTTTTGGTATTCAAGATTATGACCCCATTGTGCAAGAAGCCATTAACAGAGTGCAACCCTATGAGAATGTAAAACGCGTGAACGATTGGGCAAGAGAGATTGGGTATGAATCTATCTCTCATGACATCATTTTTGGATTGCCTCACCAAACTAAGCAGAGTATTATCAATACCATTGAGCAGACAGTTAAACAGCGACCCGATAGGATTGCCTACTACTCTTACGCTCATGTACCGTGGATTAAAGGGGTAGGGCAACGTGGTTTTGATGAAAATGACCTGCCTAAAGATGATGCCAAAAGAGAACTCTATGAGTTGGGTAAAAAGTTATTTTTTGAAGCAGGATATGAGGAGATAGGCATGGACCATTTTGCTTTACCTACGGACAAAATGCACCAAGCGATGAAAAATAAAAAACTGCACCGAAATTTCATGGGCTACACGGCTGGAAAAACAAAGCTAATGATTGGGCTTGGTATGTCGTCTATTTCAGATTCATGGTATGCTTTTGCTCAAAATGAGAAACGTGTAGAAGATTATGTCAAGAGAGTCAATGAGGGAAAACTCCCTGTGTTTAGAGGGCATCTCTTAAGTGAGGAAGATTTGGTTGTTCGTCAACATATTTTGAACCTTATGTGTAATCTTGAAACTTCATGGGAAGATGAGGCGATGAAGTTAGAGAAAATAGAAGATATTTTAGAACGCTTAAAAGAGATGCACGAAGATGATTTAATAGAAATAGAGACCAATAGCGTAGTTGTGAAAGAATCAAGCCGAATGTTTGTGCGAAATGTCTGCATGGCATTTGACTTACATCTGGCTCAAAATTTACCTGAAGGGCGTATTTTTTCTATGACGATTTAAAATAAGAAGTTGGTTTAATGTAAAACCAACTCCAAAAAAGTCTCAGGCTTCAATGAAGCCCCACCGACTAAAACACCATCTACATTTTTAATAGCAGATATATTAGTAATGTTAGCCCCTTTTACCGAACCACCATAAAGCAGAGGTTTATTAACAATTTTTTTAAGTGCATTATGTGTCTCTGTAATCTCTTCAACCGAAGCGACACGTCCTGTACCAATTGCCCAAATAGGTTCATAGGCAATTACAAAGTTATCATAACTTGTATCAATGCCTTCAAATTGAGAAATGAGATGTTCCATAACAGCCTCTATGCCTTGCTCTCGAATGGCTAATGACTCTCCAATACAATAGATAATCTCAAAGTTATGCTCTTTAAAAAAAGCAAACTTCTTAGCTACTTCATCTTGGGACTCATTTAAAATATCTCTCCGTTCAGAGTGTCCTATTAAAATGGTGTTGATGTTAAATTCAGCCAGTTGTTCAAGCCCAACCTCACCTGTATATGCTCCACTCTCTACAGGGTAGGCATTTTGTACGCCCACGGTGAAGTCTGCACTATTATAGTCATCTAAAGCAGTTAATGGTGGGAAAACATAAACTTTGTCTCCACTATTTTTTTTACTCATCAGTTGGATTTGGAGTTTCGCTAAATACTCTCGTGTTGATTGTCGTGTATGGTTGGTTTTAAAATTTGCTGCGTATATCATTTTACCTCTAATTATATTAAATAATGGTGTATTTTAATGCACCATTATTTATGTTTATTTTTTTGTATCTAATTGGTGTAATAAATTACACCCTACGCTTTTAGAGCTTCAATACCTGGAAGTTTTTTCCCCTCAATGAGGTTTAAACTTGCTCCCCCACCAGTACTTACAAAGGTCATCTCTTCAACATCTCCAGCTCTTAATGCTACGTCAGCTGTGTCACCACCCCCAACAATGGTTGTTCCGTTGGAGTCGGCGATGTTATGCGACATTTTTGAGCTACCTTTGGCATATTTGTCCATCTCATAAACGCCCATGGGACCATTCCAAATGATGGTTTGAGCATCTCCTAAAACGGTTCTAAAAAGTCTGCTTGAAGCAGGACCAATGTCTAGGCCCATCCAGCCCTCTGGAATCTCTTGTGAGGCAACATATTTGGCAGGAACGGTATCTGAAAATTCAGGAGCGACAATGACATCGACAGGTAAGTAAAATTTTACCCCTTTTTTACGTGCTTTAATCATAATGGTTCGTGCTTCATCAAGTAAATCATCTTCTACCAATGAGTTTCCAATCTCATACCCTTTGGCTTTAAGGAAAGTAAATGCCATCCCTCCACCAATGATAACTTTGTCCACTTTATCAAGCAGTTGTCGAAGGGCTTCAAGTTTTCCTGAAACTTTAGAACCACCAACAACAGCCACAAAAGGACGGATGGGGTTTGCTAACGTTTTTTCAAAAAAGTTCACCTCTTTGTTGAGTAGAAATCCAGCTGCTCTTTGCTCTTTAGGAAAGAGTCTAGCCATGGCATCAATGGAAGCGTGGGCTCTATGACAAGCCCCAAAAGCATCGTTAATATAAACATCGACCATTGAGGCTAACTCTTTGGCAAATGCACTATCATTTTGCGTCTCACCCGCTTCATAACGCAAGTTTTCAAGTACCAACACTTCACCTGCTTGAAGGTTTTTTGCTTTGCTTTGGGCATCTTCTCCCACCACATCAGAAGCCAGTTGAATGTCTGAAGCCAATTTAAGCAAAGTATGCAGACGGGTTACCACGGCTTTGAGTGAATATTTTTCTTCATAAACCCCAGGTTCTGGACGCTCATAGTGTGAAGCCAAAATTACTTTACAATCACGGTCTAAACAGTAACGAATACTCTGCAATGCCCCACGAATTCGTCTATCATCAGTGATGTTTCCATCATCATCTTTAGGGACGTTAAAGTCACATCTTATAAAGACTGTTTTGTTGTCTATGTTAATGTCTTTGAGGGTATTCATTACGCCTCCTTACTGATGTGAATTGCCATCTCAACAAGTCGGCAAGAGTAACCCCACTCATTGTCATACCAAGAGAGAACTTTTAACATATTGCCATCTATGACTTGAATGGTATCCATCGCCACTACCGTACTTTGTTCTTCACCCACAAAGTCTTGGGAAACACGGTACTCTAAATCGACCCCTAAAATACCTTTGTGAGAACCCTCACTTGCATCTTGAAATGCTTTTTGCACTTCTTCTACGGTGACATCTTTGTTTAAGTTTACCGTTAAGTCAACCATGGAAACATTTGGGGTAGGAACACGAATGGCTTGACCATTGATTTTGCCTTTGAGTTGAGGAAGTACCTTGGCAATGGCTTTGGCAGCTCCTGTGGTAGTAGGTACTAAATTTGTTGCTCCAGAGCGACCTTTTCGTGGGTCTTTTTTATGTTTAGCATCTAAAATGGGTTGTGAACCTGTGTAGCTATGAATGGTGGTCATGAGTCCAGAGGTAATTCCAAAGGCATCGTCTAAAACTTTAGCGACGGGTGCTAAACCATTGGTTGTACATGAAGCATTTGAAACCACATTTTCACCTGCATACTCATTTTCATTTGCCCCAATAACAAAAGTAGCTGTATCATCTTTAGCAGGAGCAGAGAAGAGAACTTTTTTAATGCCAGCGTCAAGATAGTCTTGTACGGACTCTTGGGTCAAAAATACTCCTGTACACTCAATAACCACGTCAGCCCCACACCCTACAAAGTCAATTTTGGCAGGTTCTCGCTCTCCAAAAAGTTTGGCTTTGGTCTCACCAATATGTACATAGCCATCTTTGACCACAACATCTTTACGTACCCCATGCACGGAGTCATATTTTAAACCATACTCAATGATGTTTTCAGCACCACTAGCATTAACTGCTACAAGCTCTATGTCATCTCTGTCGGCAATGATTCTTGCCACACATCTACCAATTCTTCCTAGTCCGTTTATTGCAACTTTTACTGCCATTTACCTATTCCTTTGAAAAAGTGTGTTAAAATTACTTATATGTTACATAAATAGAGGTTATTGATTGTTTAAAAGTAGGGTAGAGCGTATTGCACTTTATGGGGGTAGTTTCGACCCGCCACATTTTGGACATAAAAGCGTGGTTCAAGAGGCAATAAAAGTTTTAGATATTGACAAGTTGTTACTCATACCTACCTTTTTAAACCCTTTTAAAAGTTCCTCTTTTTTAATAGCTAATGAACGGTTGGAACGTTCTAAAAACTTTTTTAACTTCTCCCCAAAAATTTTGGTAAGTGATTTTGAAGTCGAACAAAATAGAGTTGTGCCAACGGTTGAGACCTTAAAACATTTTAAACAATGTTATGATGTGCGTTATATCATCGTAGGGGCTGACAATTTAGAAAACATAGAGAGATGGAAAGAGTTTGCGTATTTGAATGCTCAAATTATTTGGGTGATTGCCACACGAAAAGGCTATGCACTCCAAACCAACAAGTTGCGAGATTTTAAAATCTTAGAGGTAAATGTTGAGCTTAGCTCAACACAAATTAGAAATAACATGACAAAGGAAAATTGATAGATGAGTAAAAATGAGATGAGTGTAGAAGCAAGAGCAGAGCGTATTGTTACGTTTTTAGATGACAAAAAAGCAGATGAGTTAGAAGTTTTCAACCTTGATGAGGTCGATTACATTGCCAAACGTGTGGTAATCGCGTCAGCCATCTCTTCAAAACATGCAACTGCTTTGGCAGATCAATTAAAGAAAGAGTTAAAGCCTTTGGGTGAGACCTTTTTACACATTGATGAGAGCGAAGAGTGGGTTGTGGTTGATTTGGGTGATATTTTAATTCACTTAATGACCACAGAAGCTCGTCAAACTTATTCTATTGAAGAGTTTTTAGCTGAACTTTCAGCTGGGAAGTTTAAAGTGCAACAGTTAACAGATTAAGTCACGCTTTAAATCACTTTTTAAGTCACTTTTTT
>JALSHP010000300.1 GCA_026982175.1 Campylobacteraceae bacterium | reverse complement strand
GTTGGAGTCTTAGAGCTTGATGAGCGTATTGCCAATCTCATTGAAAAACATAAACTAGGCTGTCTCATTGTTTTAAATAAGTGGGACATACATAAAGATGATGAAGCCACTTACACTAAAGCTGTTGAAGATATTAGAGATGAGTTAAAGTTTTTACACTATGCCCCACTCATTACCATTTCAGCGAAAACTGGTCTTAGAGTGCATAAAATCTTAGATGAGATTATTGATATTTATGGTCGTTACAAAACAAGAATTCCAACGGCAAAACTCAATGAAGTTCTTAAGTATGCCATTACAAGACACCACCCACCAACGGTCAATGGTGGCGTAGTAAGCATTAAATTTGCTACCCAATATGAGACTAAACCACCCAAAATTGCCATTATTACCAACCGTCCTGATGGGCTTCACTTCTCTTATAAACGCTATTTAGCCAACATATTTAGAGAAAAGTTCGACTTTGTGGGTGTACCACTTGACATTGCTGGGCGTAAACGTGGTCAACGTATGGATGATGACTAAACTCAAAACTAAAACATATTTTCAAGGAAAAAAATGCGTGTATTAACAGGAATTCAAGCTTCAGGAAAACTCCATATTGGGAACTACTTTGGGGCAATGAAACCAATGATTGAGCTACAAGAGAAAGAGGAGCTTTTTACCTTTATTGCAAACTATCACTCGCTTACTACCTCTAAAGATGCTGCTCTTTTAAAGCAACTTACATTTGATGCAGCGGTGGATTATTTGGCATTGGGTATTGACCCAGAGAAAACAATTTTTTGGGTACAAAGCGATGTTCCACAAGTACTTGAACTCTACTGGATGCTCTCAAAGTTTACCCCTATGGGACTACTTGAACGCGCCCACTCCTACAAAGATAAAGTAGCCAAAGGGATTACAGCCAACCATGCTCTCTTCTCTTATCCTGTGCTTATGGCAGCCGATATTTTACTACTTGACACACAAAAAGTACCTGTGGGGAAAGACCAAATACAACACGTTGAGATGACACGTGATATTGCGACAAAATTCAACAATGAGTATGGAGAGATTTTCACCCTACCCGAACATGTTGTCAATGATGAAGTAGCGACTATTCCAGGTATAGATGGGCAAAAGATGTCTAAATCTTATGACAATGCGATTGATATTTTTATGGAGACAGAGAAGAAACTTCAAAAACGCTGTAACAAGATTTTAAGCTCTTCGACTCCTTTGGGTGAGCCTTTAGAGTATGATGGCTGTCACATCTATAACCTAGCTTCACTCTTTTTAGATGAGAACAGAAAAGTAGAACTTCAACAACGCTACAAAGGTGGAGAAGAGGGCTATGGTCACTTTAAAAAGTATCTCAAAGAGTTAATTTGGAATGAGTTTGAAGAGGCACGAGAAAAACGTGAGATGTACCTCTCTAAACCAGAATTGGTTAAAGAGATTTTAGAAGATGGTGCAAATAAAATGAGAAAAATAGCCGATGCCAAAATGGCACAAGTACGAGAATCTGTGGGAATACTTAGCCTATAGTAGTTACTTAATAACTACTCGGTTTCGACCATTCTCTTTTGCTTCATATAGAGCTTCATCAACACGTTCAAGAAGCTCTATTTTACGCTCATCTAACTGATATTGAGTGACACCAAAACTACAAGTTAAATTTCCCACCCCTGTAAAATTATATTTATCAATAGCAACACGTACTCTATTGGCTAACATGGAGGCTTGTTTACCCGTAGTATCTTTAAGAATAAGAATAAACTCTTCACCACCCCAACGAGCAAGAATATCACTACTCCTAAAGAGACTTTGGGTTAATCTTGCCAATTCAAAGAGTACTTTATCTCCCACATTATGCCCATGCGTATCGTTAATCATTTTAAAATGGTCAATATCAAAAAGAATCACTGAGAAGTGTTGATTATATTTCTTCGCATTCACAAATATGCTCTCAAATAGATGATTAACTTTAGTACGATTATAAATCTTAGTTAAAGGGTCATTTTCGGCACAATTTTTCAACTCATTTTTACTACGTTCAAAATCTGAGACATCTGTGAAAATTAAAATATATTCATTTCGTCCCTCTAATTTGGAAAGCTTAATACGATAGTAATAAAATAAACCATCCTTTTTAGATTTTATCTTAACTTTTGCACTTTGATATTTTGTTTTTTCTATCGCTTCAATCCATCGTTTTCCATAAGTATGCTTATCTAAACACTCTTCTTCCACAATAAAAGAGTTTAACAGACACGTTTTTTCATCTAAAAACTCTTTTAATGAGTTAAAGCCCAATAATTCTAAACCATTTTTATTGAGTATTTTAACTTTATTGGAACTTGCAAGTAACATCATACTGTTTTGTGAATCTAAAAAGCTCTTAATAAATTTCGTAGAACGAACCCTATATAAATAATGTGCAAAAATCCACACCAAGAAGGTCATAATGGCATAAGCGAAGAGTGCCTCCATTTACGAAAGCTCTTTAATCATCTTTTTTGCTTCTTCTAAACTAGCATCTAAAGCTAATGCTGATTTATAATAGTGAAGTGCTTCCTCTTTTTCACCTAAATCATAAAGTGTATTGGCATAGTTAAAGTGGTGAGGAACGAAATTACGGTCAAGCTCTATCGCACGTAAATGATGCTCTTTTGCCACTTCACTATGACCTAATTTATGTAAAATATTTGCCAAAGCACCATGGGCCATATCTTCTTGTTCATTCAAGTTTAAGAGCGTCTCATAGACCTCTTTAGCCTCTTCTAGTCGCTCTAACTTCAACAAGACAAAACCATGTTGTAAAAGAACTTCTTGATTTTCAGGCTCAATAATATTTGCAGAGCTCAATGCCTTATCTGCTTCAACATAATCCTCTTTTTCAATGGCACGATTAGCCATCTCAAGTAGTTGAGAAATTCGTGAAAGTTGCGGTGTGGGTTCAGAAAAAATTTTATCGCCTTGGGTGATAGTTCCTATCTGCTCATCATCATTTTTCGCTTCAAAATCAACCCCACGTTTAGGGTATGAACCTGAAAAAAGTTGTCTAAAAAAAAGAACTGCTATCACGGCTGACATTAAAAAAAGTAATAGTTGAAAACTGCTCATGGTAACTCCATATTTAAGTGCCATATCATAAACTATGATAGCTATATTAAAGTTTAAAAATTACTTTAATTGCCGTGCCAATTCACCCATAGCATCATTCAGTGTCGCTCTATCCTTGTAGATAAAAGAGTGTTTCTCTTCATCCGAGATAAGCACAAAGATTCCATACCCTGCTACTTCAACTCGCCCTCTTGATTCAATGTCTATCCACTCCAAACTCATCTCGGTAGTCTCTACATCATCATAACCTGTTTTGACTAAAACAGCAGGGTATAAACTTTTAACATCTTTTAAATCAAATGTTTTATCTTCAATTGTAATTTTGCTCATAACGCAATTATAGTATACTTTCCCAAAATTATTAGATGGAGAAACATATATGAGTTTAAATGCCCAAATAAAAAGTGATATTAAAGATGCAATGAGAGCTAAAGATGTTCAGAAAAGAGATACGCTAAGGAACATTCAAGTAGCCGTTAAAGATATTGAAGTAAATGAGAGACGTGAAGTGACTGATGCTGATGTTGAAGCGATTTTAATGAAGTATGCCAAACAACGTGAAGATGCCATGGCACAGTTTAAAGAGGCTGGACGTGAAGATTTAGTTGAGAAAGAGATGGCTGAACTGCTTATCGTAAAATCTTATCTTCCAGAGCCTATGAGCGATGAAGAGTTAGAGAGTATCTTAAAAGAAATTATCGCCACCACAGGAGCAGAATCCATGAAAGATATGGGAAAAGTAATGGGTGCAGCAAAAAAAGCCATTGGTTCAAAAGCAGATGGTGGACGCATTAACACTTGCGTGAAAGCATTATTAAATTAAGTATAACGCTCTTTTAAATCGGCTAAAAACTCTATCACCCTTAATTGATAGAGTTTTTCATCTTCACTCATCTCACACGCTTGAAACTTCATTAGCATCTCAATGTCTATCTTTTTTGAAAAACGTTTAACATCGCGTGTCTCTTTCTCTACTTGAAATACCAAATGCTCAAAATCTAGCCCATTATTAGTAATAATCTTCTCAAAATACTCTTTAACTGTTTCAACCAAAATTTCGCAACGCTCTTCATCATTTCTATAGATATTACAAGCACACTCCATAAGCAATGCTTCTTCACACTCTGTTATCTGCTCATTGGCTGCCACCACCAAGGTAAAGATTTTAGCTCGATACTCCAAAGAGTTATTATGATAGAGAAGAAACTCTCTAAAAAACTTTTTAACTTTTTTACGTAAAAGTTTAACCATTGAGTAAATCCTGCACTGAATGCATTGGCTCTTTTCCCTCTAAGATGTTGTAAACTTCATGGGCAATGGGCAAGTAGATATTCTCTTTTTGGGCAATATTATGTAACGCTTTAGTTGTAGGAATACCCTCAGCTACTTCACCTAACTCCTCTAAAATCTCCTCTAAACTTTTTCCCTTAGCCAAACCTAAACCAACACGATAATTTCGTGAGAGTGGTGAAGAAGCCGTTAAAAACAGATCTCCTGCTCCTCCTAAAGAGAGAAATGTTCTTCTTCTTGCCCCAAACTTCTTACCAAAACGGGTCATCTCGACCAAACCACGAGAGATTAAAGCGGCCCTTGCATTGTTACCTAAGTTCAAGCCATCAACCAAGCCTCCTGCAATGGCAATAACATTTTTGTACGCCCCTGCCACCTCTGCTCCGACCACATCGCTGTCAACATACCCTTTAATGAAGCTAGGCAATGCCTCAACATATTTTTGAGCCAATGGTTTAGAAGTAGAAGAGATTTTAAGTGCCGTAGGCAGAGATTGTTGTACTTCAGTTGCAAAAGAGGGACCTGAAATAAATGCCAATCTATCAGCTTCTACAAATGTGCCATAGACTTCATTGAGAAATGACCCTGTGGCAATTTCAATCCCTTTGGCTGCTACTAAGATGTTTTGTTCTCTATCTTCAAAATTTGCTTCCATCCACCCACGAACAGCTTGGGCAGGAATTGCCATGACCAAGTATTTGCAAGAGAGTGCCTCGTCCAAAGTGACAAAATTTTCAATTTCTTTCGGCGACCTAGAATTAATGACTACTTCGTTGTTTTGACTATAAGCATGATAAAGTGCTTGACCCCACTTCCCTGCTCCAATGATTGCTATTTTCATTTTTTCACCTCATTTATATACGCTTCAAACTTTTCTAAGTCGCCATTATACCCTATACAGACAATGGTATCTCCACTGTCAAACCTATTTTCAAGCCCAGAGGTGACAAAAAGGAACTTTTTACTTAAACGATTGTCTATCATCCCAACCATAATAACATGATGTGCTGTAAAATCAAACGTATCTACCATCACCTTATCAATAATGGAGTTTTCAGGAATGAGTATCTCTCTAAAGGAAAAATCTTCATGGGGAGAGAGAAGTCGGTCTATGAGTTTAGTGGTAACGGGTTTATGCAAAATATTATGAAGACGATTAGCACTCACTTGGTAGAGGTCAATGATACGTTTTGCCCCTGCCATTTTAAGCTTTTGGGTAGTATGAAAAGAATCAGAAAGAGCAATGATGGTGGTCTTTGGAAAAAGTGCATGGAGTGAAAGGGTTAAAAAGACATTTAAGTGTTTGTCCTCCAATACACAAACCAAATAATCTTCTTCAGTAGCTTCTAACTGCTCCAATGCACTATCATCTGTCATGTCTATCTTTTTAATATCAAGAAATCCATCAGCATAGGCTCTGTCACAAGCCTCTTGTGTGGAGAGTACTAGCGTTAAATGTAAACCTGTAGCCATTAACTCTTTAGCCACAAATGAGGAGGATTTTCCATATCCGAACATAAATGCTTTTAATTTAGTTTGCATAAGCCACCTTTGCGTAAGAGTCTCTAAAATAAGCAATGCTCATCTTCCGTCCCATAAGCAGTAAAGTATCCTTGGATTGAAGAGAATAGTCATCACTAGGATTAAAAATAAACTCTCCCGCTTCATTCTCTATGCCAATTAAAAGTAATTTAAAACTTTTAAAATCAATCTCTCCAAGCTTTACAGCATTGAGTTTATAATGTTCTCTTACGCTAAGCTCATCGAGTTGAGCTAAATGCTCTCCTGTTAAGATGGCGTAGATAGCATGATACATCACAGGTTGGGTAATGGCTGTGAGTAACATCTTATTGGCTACCTCATTGGGGCGTACCACATGGTCTGCCCCTGCTAATTGACACTTTTTAGCAATCTTCTCATCCGACGCACGGGTTATCACTTTTATTTTAGAAGAGAGTGATTTGGCATTTAAAATAATGTAAACATTTGCCACATCACTCCCTGTAAGTGCCATGAGTGTAATCTTGGCATAAGCAACATTAAATTTAGCAATCACATCATGCCGTGTAGCATCTTCATGAATGGCACGATAGCCCTCTTTGATTGCCTCTTCTACTTTGGCTTTATCATTGTCAATAATAATATAACGCTTTTTGTATTCATGATGATACTGCTTCAAAAACATGCGTGTCATCTGTCCATAACCACAGATAATCATAAAGGCTTCATTTTTATTTATCTCTTCAACCAAACGGTTCTCTTTGAGTTCATCAAGCTTTTCAGAAAACGAAGAGACAATGACCGAGGTGACAAATGAAATCATGGCAATCCCAGAGATAATCACCAACATCGAGACCACACGCCCCTCTGTCGTTACAGGAGAGATGTCCCCATATCCTACTGTGGAGATGGTGATTAAGGCCCAATAAAAAGCATCGAAGAGCGAATTAATATCTTCATTGAACTTCTCTTCAAACACATAAATGGCAATTCCTGAAGTAGTGACAATAAAAAGCAGTAAAAATAGTAGGGTAAAGAGTTCAAACTTCTTAGTAGAGAGTACCTCCATGAACTGATGAATACTTTTGGTATAACGCAAGAGTTTAAAAACCCGAAACAGTACAAAAATACGCAATACCCTAAGCGAACGATAAGCAGGTAAAATGGCTAACAAATCAATAATCGCTGAAGGAGTTAAAAGATAATTGAGTTTCTCTTTAAAAGTACGCTTAGTAGGAGAAAGAAGAGAAAACTTTTTTCCTAAAAATTTCGCTTCATTATACTCTTTGACAAGTAATTTACTCCAAGAGTTATGTACCCAAACACGTGCCAAGTACTCTAAGGTAAAGATAAATGTCACCACATAAATATCAAAAAAATCAATCCACTCACTTACAGGGTGTTTCACCTCATAGACCAAAATAGCAACGGAACTCACAATGAGTAAAATCATAAAAATATCAAAATATTTTTTATAGTGATAGTCCGAATTTAACAACAAATTAGAAGCCACCTCTTTAATATGCTTATAACTTTTAGCCTCATGTAGAAAAAATGCAAATTGTATGAGCCATTTTTTCAACATATTATGAACTCCCTCATCTCACTAAAAGTGGTGATTTTCACACGCAAACAAAACGCCCTCACCTTTAGCCACTTTGGCAAAGACATTCAAAGGGGTATGGGTACGCTCTGCTATCTTTTTAAGTTGGTCATAGTGTTCAGGTCCAAAGGTAATGAGCATTTCGTACTCTTCTCCAGAACTTCCTATCTCTTCACTTATCTCTTCAAACATAAACATTGTAAAATCTAAGGGCTTAAGCAGTTTGTTCGTGTCACAATAAAGTCCATCAGAGATGTCCATTCCTGCACTTAGGTATTTTCTGGCTTGTTTAATAAACTCTCGTTTTAATTTTGGCTCATAAAAGCGTGACTTAGCCTTGATGCTCTCCCCTCGAATCAACGCTTCTAAGTCTCGTTTACTCTCACCCAATGTTCCTGTGTAAGCTATGAGGTCGCCCAATTTTACACCACTTCTAAGTAGAGGGCGTTTGGACTCAGAGATGATGGTGATGCTTAAATGGAGTTTGTCTCCTGCAATGGTATCACCCCCAATAATCTCACACCCAAAATCTTTGGCTGTTTTTTCCAAAGCGGCTAAAAGTTCATCTATCTCATCCGTGCTTATCTCTTTGGGTAAAGAGAGCGTTACCAAGGCATATTTAGGGTCAGCATTCATCGCTACGGCATCAGAAAGATTAACAAGCATCGCTTTTCGCCCTATTTGCCACATGCTCATCCACTCTCTTTTAAAATGGACATCTTCAAAAAATGCGTCCATGCTGTAAAGCTTATCTTCTACTACCGCAGCATCATCGCCAATATATTTGGAGCTTAATTTATTTATGAGGTAATCTTCTTTGTTCATGAAACTCTTTTAACTAATTTTAGAAGAGAGTATAGCATAAATTACAAATCGCTAAAAAGATATTTTAAAACTGCTCCATTGTCATCTGCGAAATAGACATACCCCTCATTGTCAAAGGTAACACCCTCTTGAGCAAATTTTGGCAGTTTAATAGTTTTTAATATCGTCTCCCTTTTTAAATCATACTGATAAAGTCTCTCCTCTTTATCAGAAACAATAAAAAGCTTTTTGTTATGATAGTCCATTCCTGCCGAATCAATAATACCATGATAGATAGTTTTAGTTACTTTAGCATAATTTTTACCCAATTTAACAAGCAAAATTTTTGATTTTTTTCTCTTTTTAGATTGAATTGACAAGTAGTAGAGGTCATCTATTTTAGTAATCCCCTCAATGCCATGTTTTTTACTAATTTTAAATCCCTGCCCCTTTACTTTAAAGTATTTACTATTTAAAGTTTTTCGCTCCAAACGAAGCAGTCCACCATCTTCAACGGCAAAGATAAAATGCTCTTTTTGACATACCACACCCTCTAAATCATAATCTCCTAGTTTATGATGTTGAAGCACTTTACCCTCTAAGCTAAGTTCATAAAAAGAGCCTTCATCATTGGCTACCACCAAACTGTTTGATGCTTTACAAAAAGCAATACCAGAGGCTTCTGGAATGGTGGCGATAATATTTGAGCCTTTCTCTTTAGCACAAGCTGTTAGATTGAGAAGAAGAGTAAAAATTATTATTTTAATAAAGGTTTTTTTCATTTTTCACCTAACGATTTTTGTAATGCCACTTCTTCCAAATCTACATGATAGGTATTTTTAAACTCTAAAAGAGCATCCTCTAAAAACTCTACCAATACTTCTTCCTGCTTCTCTCCAACCATTGGTTCTACCAGAGCAACATCATTTGCACCTAAAAAGTAAACCGTAGGTGTACCATTTGGAGGAATGAGTCCATCAGGTAACGCTTCTCCTAAATTGAGCATCTTAATCTCAAAATAGTTCTCTAAAAGTGCTTTGGGGGTGGGGAGTTGCATGGTCTTTTCCAATGCCTCACAAGAGGGACATGAGGGTTGAGTAACAAAGAGCATGGTTATTTTTTCAGGAACAAGCACCTCCTCTTTTTTACTCCATTCTAAAAATAGGTATCCTAAAAGAAGTGCTAAAAAAGATATAAGTATTAGTTTAAAAATTTTATTCATAAAAGTCCTTTAAATCTATATTTGGTTTAAATATCGCTATAATTCGCTATGAAATTTTATCGTATATACATAGAGATTACTAATGTTTGTGGGCTTCGTTGCTCTTTTTGCCCCACCAAAGAGTTACCAAACACCACAATGGATTTGAATCTCTTTGAAAAAGTTATCAAAGAGGCAAAAGCTTTTACACGAGAAATCGCCTGTCATGTTGTGGGAGACCCTTTAACCCTGCCAAACTTAGAATCCTATTTGGACATTATACATCAACATAAGCTAAAAGCCATGCTAACAACATCAGGCTACTTTATGAAAAAGCATAGCCATGAAACCCTTTTTCATCCTGCCGTTAAACAGATAAATGTCTCACTCAATGCTTTTAACAAAAATGATACCACCATAAGCTTTGAGCAATATATGAAACCTATTTTAAATCTCTGTCATGAAAAAATAGCACAAAAAAAAGAGCTATTTATCAATCTTCGAATGTGGAACTTAGATGAACAGATGAGTGAAGTAGATTTCAACACGCAACTCTTCAGCCTTTTAGAGAGAGAATTTCGCCTAAAATTAGACCTAAAGAGCCTAAACCCAAAAGAGAAAAAGAGCTTACGCCTAGCCAATAAAGTGCTACTCCATTTTGACAACTATTTTGAGTGGCCCTCTTTAAAAAACCCCATCTATGGGCATGGAACTTGTCAAGGATTAGCCTCACATATTGGTATTTTAGCCAATGGCGATGTCATTCCATGTTGTTTAGACAACGAAGCTGTTATGAAGTTAGGCAATATCAAAGAGCAAGCATTAAAAGAGATACTCTTAGCGAAACGTGCCACAAATATAAGAGAAGGGTTTAAAGTGCATCAATGTTCAGAAGAGATGTGCTTAAAATGTTCTTATAAAGATAGATTTAATCAATAGTTTCAATGAATAGTTTTAATGAAAAGGAGGAAGATAAAGCATGAACCATAAAGCACTTCAATTAATAGAAGAGACAAAAAAAGCAAAGCTCAAACATGTAGATTTACGAGGGCTACAACTCACAACATTGCCTAAAGAGCTTTTAGAAATTACCCACATTACCAGCTTGGCACTCTCGTCTAACAAGCTAACTGACATCTCAATGCTAAAACATTTTCCCCATATCAAAAAGCTTTCCATTACCCATAATCAAATTGAAGACATTTCAGTCTTACATAACTATCATAATTTAAAATACCTCTTTGCCGCTAACAATAAAATCAAAAGTCTTAATGGACTATCAGGGTTAAAAAAATTAAAAAAAGTAGTTCTACACACCAACCAAATAGAAGAGATAAGCCCATTAAAAGAGACCAAAGAGATTGTTTTTTTAGATTTAACTTTTAACCACATCAAAGATTTCACCCCAGTTAAAGCACTCCCTAAACTCGCATGGCTCTCTTTGGCTGAAAACCCCATTGACATGGAGAAAGCCAAATATCTTAGAAAAGAGCAACCCCTACTCTACTTTTACCGTTTAGATTGGCTTCGATCTGCTATTTTGTGTGAGCTATAAATATTACTGCTCATATACATCATTTTTATTGATTATATTTAAAAATAGTATCAATATTTTTTAAGTTATAATTTTCTATAATTTTATCCTATACATCGTAATAGGTGTATTAGCATCCACAAAATAAAGTATAAATCTCTTCTTTCCCCTTGATTATACTTCTAATTAAATTTTGTGGTATGTATTATTTCTTCTATTTTGATCCAAACCTCATCGACAAAACAAACCCATCATAAAATAATGTTCACATCGGCGTAGGTCGGTTTCCCCGATACCGACATTTACGCATGATGAAAAAATATTTGATTGTTTAATAGAAGTTTTGTATGCAGGTATTTTTATTTTATTGAAGTTTTAATTTATGCCACGGAGATGTCGGGATACGGAGAACCCGACCTACAGACTGCCATCTTTAAGTAGCTGAACCATACTTATCTCTTTTTAAAAACTACACAGCATAATAACTCGCCTTAGGGTGATGCACTACCAAAGCACTGGTACTCTGCTCTGGGTGTATCTGAAATGTCTCACTTAACTCAATGCCAAACTCTTCAGGTTTTAACACATCAAATAGCTCACGACTAGCCTCCAAGTCTGGACAGGCAGGGTAACCAAATGAGTAACGTGAACCGTGGTAGCGTTTCATTCTTACGTCACGCAAGGTTGCACCCTCATCGTCTTTTAAAATATCCCAATCCATTCGTATCTGTTTGTGGGCCACTTCGGCTAGGGCTTCAGCAAGTTCCACTGAAAAACCGTGAACCATGTTGTACTCTAAGTACTCGCCTTTGTCGTAAAGCTCTTTTTCATAGGCTGAAAATTTCGCTCCTGCACTCACACAAGTCAAAGCGATGATGTCGTGTCTATCATGTCTAAAGAAGTCACTCAATGCTCTGTGTGGTTTTTTTCCTTGTCTTGGAAATTCAAACTTAACAGTGTGTCTATCTTTTACCTCATCAAATGGTTCTCTTGAAGCATTTTCATCTATGTTCCACCCCTCACTT
>JALSHP010000299.1 GCA_026982175.1 Campylobacteraceae bacterium | reverse complement strand
CTACCAAGTCACCATTAGACCCTATGATACGATGACAAGGGATGAGTATGCCTATGGCATTCGCCCCATTGGCAGAAGCTACGGCTCGTACTGCTTTTTCATTGCCTATGTTTTTGGAGAGTTCTAGATAAGAAGCTGTTGTACCATAAGGGATTTTCAAAAGTCCTTTCCAGACAGACTTTTGAAAGTCTGTACCTATGGTAAGAAGTGGAATGTAAAAAGTTCTTCGCTCTCCCTCAAAATATTCTTTGAGTTGTGTAATGGTTTGCTCTATCACCTCTGAACTCTCCTCTACATACTCGGCATTTAGCCCAGCTTGTAGTCTCTTGTCTATGGTGGTACGCATACGCCTATATTTGAAGTCTAGTAGACATAGTTTTTCGTTGTAAGAGCCTAGCAGTAATTCCCCTACTGGGCTTTTATGGGTTTGTATGTTTATTGTGTTCATTTTCTAAGTGCCTTTCTCTTAAGCATAAAATTTTCAAATATCTTTTTCAAAAAAACAAACCTCACGCCCATTTTCAATACCCCTATCATAATATCTGTATTCTGCTTTTTCATAAAGTTTAATAGCTCGTTTGTTGTCAGTATAGACATCTAGCCACATATAGTTTTTATTTAGTTTTTTTGCATACGCTTCTACTTTCTGCAACACCGACAATCTAATGCCTAAATGCTCTTGGTCTATCACTATACGCTTAAGATGTAACTTTCCTTCTTTTTCGAGTGATAAAAGTAGATACCCAGCAAGTTGTTCATCTTGTTTAACACACATATAAACCAAAGCTTCATCATCAAACTCATCTTGAAATTGTTTGAAAGACTTTTCATTTAATGCCGTGCCAATGTGATGTTGTTTTGACATTTTATAAAAAAGTATCAACTCCTTATCCTCTGCATTTGACAAAGATATCATACCTCTATCATCCCTTCCAAATACTTCACAGCTTCCCCTCTTATCTCAACTCTCTCACCTTTTAACTGACAATAGACTTCACCACCTCTAGCCGATAGTTGTTTGGTAAAAAACTCATCTTTTTTTAATACCTCTTTCCAATAACTCACCAACTGTGTAAATGCAGAACCTGTCACAGGGTCTTCATCTATGCCTAAATTTGGGGCAAAAAAACGAGTTACAAAATCATATTTTTCACTTTTAGAGCTAATGCAAACGCCTCTTAACTCTAGCTCTTTGAGTATGGCTAAATTAGGTGTTGCATGGGCGACCTCTTCTTCATTTTCAAAAATAACAATATAGTCCATAGAAGCAAAAGTAGCCAAAGGCTTTACGCCAAAAGCTTGTTCTATTTGTTGACTTATGTCACAAGGTTCTATCGTTTGAATTGGAAAGTCCATGATAAAATGATTTTTATCTTTTCTAACCTCCAATATCCCACTTTTAGTAGAAAACCTAATAACCTCTCTTTCATATTCCATACATTCAAACAGCACATACGCAGATGCCAAAGTAGCATGACCACACATATCTACTTCATGTAAAGGCGTAAACCAACGCAGTTCACAAATCTCATCTTTCTGCACAAAAAATGCTGTTTCACTAAGGTTGTTTTCTTGGGCTATCTTTTGCATAAGCTTATCATCTATCCACACATCCAAAGGCACAACCATCGCAGGGTTTCCCTCAAATACTTTGTTAGCAAATGCGTCTATTTGGTAGGTTTTTATAATACTCATCCAAAATACTCCCAAAAACCAATTACCTTTATACCATCTAGCTCTTCAGATTGATTATAAGTTATCACAATCTTCTCATCTACACCAAAAGGAAGCTTGTTTAGTCCATTGAATTCTCTTTTTCTATTAGCATCATTGAGTTCGTAGCATACCTGTATGGCGATAGTATGTTTATCATTTTTGGCTATAAAATCACACTCAAAATTCTTGTTGTAAAAATAGACTTCATAGCCACTTTTTATAAGTTCTGTTAAAACTAAATTTTCGAGCAATTTACCATGATTGGAAGAAAATTTAAAAGAGAGTGATACAAAACCATTATCATTAAAATAAACTTTCTTCTTGGCATTTTGCTGTTCTTTGAGTGAGAAAGAAAACTGTTTTAATTCAGTACATAAATAGCTCTCTTCTAAGTAGGAAAGATACTCTTTTGCACTTTTATCATTAATACCCACTGCCTTTGCCAAGGAATTATAGGAGTAGAGTGACGTAATATTGCTAAGCAGATAAAAACTAAGCTCCTTAAAGCTCTTAACATCCCTGATTGCATGATTTGACACACAATCTTTGAGTAAAATAGTCTGATAATATGTCGTAAGAATATCACGCCTAAACTCCTCTTTATGGTCATAGACTTCAACAAATGAACCATAGTTCATCATCTCATCTATAAGTTTAAGCACTTTTGGTTTTTGTTCTACTATTTGCATATAGGTATCTATTTTATTAATACGCAGTATCTCTTTAAAGCTCAAAGGATGTACTTGCACAGACAAATATCGCCCCGTTAAAAGTGTGGCTAACTCTCCCTCTAGCAGTGTCGAGTTAGACCCCGTGACAAATATCTTAGTAAAGAGTTCGCTGTCGTACACACTCTTAACATAACTCTCCCAACCTTTCATATTTTGAACTTCATCTAAAAAAAGATATTTTACCTCTTTTTGAGTCAGCTTCTTAGCCGTCTGTATGATGTCATAAAATTTTGTAGCATCATCTCTAAAGGGTGTAAAAAATGGGTCATCAAGATTGATATAAAGTATCTCTTCAGGGTCAACAGTTTGGATAAGATGATTTATGAGAAGTTTAAAAAGTGTAGACTTTCCACTACGTCTTATACCTTGTATCACTTGTATATGTTTTGTTTGTAGATTTCGTTCTAACTTCTCAAAAATATCTCGTTTATATAGATTCTTATATTTGTTTTTCCAATGTTTATTCTGAGATAAAATTACATTTTCCATATTATAATCCTTAAAAAATATATATTATACATATTATAATACGAACAAATTATATTTTAGGTTAATCCCCTCACTACCCAATACACACACTTCTTCCCTCTCTTCTAAAAAGAAAAGCCTTCAGCTTCAAGCATCTGACCCCATAGTGTCTATATGGTTATTTGCTCCGTTCTAAGCTACATCTTCTAACGAAAAGTTCACAACTTCAATCATTCTATTTTTCATTTTTGCTTCTTTAACTACCAATTCAATATTCTCAGCAACTTTATCAGAAATCCACTCTTCGCCACAAAGAGAACATACTGTCGCAGGTGTTTCTCTAATAATAATCAAATTAGTCCCCAAATCAACTGTAAAAGTAACAGTTGCATCTTCTTTTTTTCCATTACAAATCGGACAATTTGTTTTAACTGTTTTCATTTTCTCTCCTAGTTTTTAAATCTTCATTAAAATGTACACTATCAGGCAGATATGCTGTGATAATATAAACTGTCATATTTTCTTCATCTAAACTTGCCACAACATGAATCGCTTTTGTTTTGAAATGAAAAAATAATGCACTTGAAAAGGTACATCCGTCTCATAATTTTCTATAATCTCTCCAAACAGTAGAGTTTCTTTGACTTCATTACGGCTGATGCCTCTTTGCAACATTCGTTCCAATGCGTGTTTACGCCATTCAATAGTACCAATTTCTAGTACTTTTAACATCTTTTCTATATCCATTTACCACTCATAGCTTTTCTATATTGTTATCATTTATAGTATATCTTAAAATTTGTTAACTTAACTTTTCATCTCTTCACCACCCAATACACACACTTCTTCCCCTTCTTTTCAAAAGAAAACCCTTCAGCTTCTAGCAATGCCATCTGCTCTTCTGGAGCATTGGGGTACTTGGGTTTTAGTTCACCACAAGAACCAAGCGTTCGCCACCAAGGTGTGTCGTCATTTTCATCTTCTTCTATGGCACGAGCGACAATGTTCATGAGTATACCTGTGGTGTAAGGACAGGCTATGTCCACTTTATGTTTCTTTGCCAAAACAACACAGAGTTCTTTTGCTGTCATCACCTCGCCACTTGGTATGCTTCTCATCACGTCTCGTATCTCCAAAGGAGAGGGTAACACTTGCGTACCCTCTCCCCATGTTTTGACCATTGATGGTGGAATGGGTTTTATGATGGGGTGTTTAGGGTAAGAGTTTCTCATCTGTTCTTGGTAAGTTTTTTTGGGCATGGCTACAACCCCATCTCACTCAAACTCGCATAATCCTCAGGACGCATATCACCCTCCCAAAGAAGTTTTCTTTCACCCTCTCCAATAGCCACATCATTGATACTCGCCCAACGCACTTTCATCAGTCCATTTTCGTCAAATTCCCAATTTTCATTGCCATAGCTTCGCCACCATTGTCCACGCTCATCGTGCCATTCGTAGGCGAAACGCACAGCGATTCTGTTGTGTCTAAATCCCCATATCTCTTTACAGAGTCTGTATGCTTGTTCTTTTTCAAACTTCTTAGTAAGAAACGCCACTATTTCATCACGTCCGTTGATAAATACATCTCGGTTTCGCCACTTACTATCAGCAGAATATGCCATAGATATTTTGTTGGGGTCTTTCATGTTCCAAGCATTTTCTGCCATGCGTACTTTTTGTACGGCTGTGCTTTCATCAAATGGTGGAAGTGGGTGTTTTTTCTCTTGCATTTTTAATCCTTTAATAGTTTCTTAATTTTCTCGCCTACAGCTAGATACTCTGTCGTATCTTGTCGTAGATTCATCATCATAATAGCCCCTTGTGTAAGTGCTACATACTCTTTTGCCATGCTCAATGCCTCTTCTTTAGGGTATTTACTTTGAAACATATACGCCAATGACTCCACCCAAGCATCAAAATCTGCACGGATAATCTCTCGAAACGCTTCTCTCTCTTTGGGTAATTCCAGAGCAAAATTACCAAAGATACACCCACCCTCGCTCTGTAAAAAGTAGTCATCTATCTTTTGAATATACTGCTCTAACCTCTCCAATATAGGTAACTCATCTTTGTAGGCAATGGCATAAACTTCATCGACAAAATAACTGTGAATAAAACGAAGTGAGGCAAGACCAACATCATCTTTACTCTTAAAATGATGGTACAAACTCCCCTTTAAAATCCCACAAGCAGAGGCTATATCTGCCATGGAAGTGTTGTAGTAGCCCTGAAATTTAAAAAGTTTTACGGATTGTTTTAGTATCTCTTCTTTGGTTGTTTTTTTGATTGCCATTTTATTTATCCAAACGATTGTTTGGTAAAAGTATAGCTTTAAAATTATTCAATGTCAAATACTTTTTATATTTGAGCAAAACCGCCATCAACAGCTAACTCAATCCCATTAATATAGCTAGCCTTTTTTGAAGCTAGAAAGAAAACAGTATCAGCTATCTCTTGTGGGGTTCCCATTCTTCCTATGGGTGAAGTTTGTGCTAGAGATGCTTTTAGATTTTCTATATCTTCTTTGCTCATATCTAACCCATGTGTAAAGATAGGTGTTTCAGTTACCCCTGGGCTAATTGTATTTACCCGTATATGTCTGCTTTTTAAGTCATTTGCCCATGACCTTGAAAATGACCTCACTGCTGCTTTACTGGCATTATATAGACTTAAATTTGCCATACCTTTATTGGCTACTATAGAAGCATTGAGTACAATAGAGCTACCATTTTTCAGTAAGGGCAACATACTTTGCACGGTAAAAAACATGCCTTTTACATTGATGTCAAAAGTTTTATCAAAAGATTCGATAGAGGTTTTCCCCATTATATTTCCCTCTGCTACTCCTGCATTTGCAAAGATGGTCGTCAAGTAACCTTTTTTATCTTTTATTATTTCATACACCTTTTCATTGTCTTTAGTATCGCTCACATCTGCTTGTATGGTAGTGAGTGCATCACCTAACTCTTTTTTAGCTGTATCTAAACGCTCTGCATTTCGCCCTGTGATAAAAACATCTGCCCCAGCATCTATAAATGTTTTTGCTGTAGCCAAACCTATACCACTACTTCCACCTGTAATCAATATACTGTCATTTTTTTCTATCATGTTTTATATCCTTATCGTTAAATTGATGTTGCAACTCTAGCATCTTGTATGCTATACTGTCAAGAACTACCTAAAAAGATATATACATACCAAAAGGATACTTATGAAGATAAAATATGAAGAAAAAGAGTATGCATGTTCCTTTGAATTTGCCCTAGACATCGTCTCTGGTAAGTGGAAAGGGCTTGTTTTATGGCATCTGCATTATGGCACATTACGCTATAGTGAAATTCGTAAAAATTTAGGAAAAATCACTCAAAAAATGCTCACGCAAACACTCAGAGATTTAGAAAAGCATCAACTAATCACAAGAAAAGTATATCCTGTAGTCCCTCCAAAGGTTGAATATACCATTACCGATGCAGGGAAAAAACTCATACCTATTTTTCAACAAATGATGGTTTGGGGTGATGAAATGGGTGAGCTTCTGGGAGAAGTCAGTAAGCCAAATGATATGCATCACAAAAAAGAATGAGCTATTAAATATAAGTTTAGCGTTTCTCTTTATATTTCATAAATACATATAGTCCAACAACCCCAACTAGAAGTTCAAACATTACAATTTGAGTCATCTCTTCACTGGGCATACCATCTAGCAACATACTTAGGCAACGTCCTAGACCATATCCTAAATAAATCATCACAGAGAGAAAAACTGAACTAAAACGCAATCGCCCAATAAATGCCCCTAAAAATATCACTAAACTACTTGCCAATAAGCCTCCTCCTGTTGCTCTCATCTCGTTAATTAGATTCAAATTATCTTTTAAATCTATCCCTGATGAGGCATTAAATGCTATAGGCATTATAAGATTTGCTCCTCCAACCAATATGCCCACTATACCTGCTACCACTAAATAACTTTTTACTACTTTTGAATTTTTCATCTTTTATCCTTTAATTTTGTTTGACCATTCTTTTATGGCACTCCACTCTCTATAATCACCCTCTTTTACACCTAATACAGCAAACATTACATGAGCCAATATGCGAAAGGAGAAAGAGAATTTACTATAATCCAAAACCCCTGCAAATTGCCCAATATATCGTGGCACGACATGAGTATTTATCTGCATTAAACCATCAGCATATTGCTGTGCTTGTTTTCTTGCTTTATCACTTTTTTGTGACAGTGTTAAACAGGTAAAAAAATAATCCACCTTTATCAATGATAATTGTTTTTCATATTTATCTACAAACTCCTTAGCCTCATCCATCCATGCATCGTATTGAATGGGGCTACCGACAATGACATGTTCATAGCCATCTAAACTCATAACATCTTGTACACGCATAAGCTCAACACTTTTCCCATCATCACACAATACTTTAGCAATGGCTCTCGCCACACCTTCTGTTGAGCCATATTCACTTGCATATATCACCAAAGCCTTTGGTTTACCATGCTTTTTGCATGAACTATTTTTAAAAATCATCTCTTTCGCTTTTGACATTTTAGGTAGTAACATTATCAGCCCTCTAATGCTAACTATGTTTGCAAGGGCATCTCTTCTTTTCATTTACTCTCCTTATTATGAAACTAATTAGTACAAAAATATATCTTACACTTTACACTCTGTTTTACCTCCTTCTAAAATTTGGTACTAAATAGTACCAAATTAACTAAAAAAATTTCTATTCTAATAGCGTCTCTACTCGAGCAAATAAAATGTCTGCATCTTTTATTTTGAGTCCAGCTTGTAGCATCATTATAATCCCATTATAAAGTGTCAAATATTCAATGGCTATGCTTCTTGCTTCTAAAGTATTTAATATCTCTTTTCTCTCTTGAGCTTTTTGTATAAAAGTTGTTGTAAAATCTAACATTTCTTCAAATTCAATCGCTATTTGTTTACTTAAACTATCATATTTCAGATAACACTCTTTACCTGAGTTCATCAACAGACAACCTTTTACTTTTCCTGTATCTTCTACTTCTGAAATACTTAACTTAATCATTTCTAGCAAAGAATTTTTTGTGCCTTTTTCTTTTTCTAACTGATACATCCACTCAAAATACTCTTTACGATACAAAGAAAGAGACAAAGAAAAAACCTCTTCTTTAGATTTAAATGTTCTATAGAAACTACTTTTTTTTATCCCCATGGCGTGTAAAAGCTCATCAAGATTCGTACTGCTATACCCATGCTCCCAAAAATGGTACATGGCTAAACGAAGTATTTCATCTTTTTCAAAAGTTTTAGGTCTACCTACACTGTTTTTATGATTCATAATTTAATTATAGAACTATATAGTACAAAATTAGCTTAAAGTGATAAAAAGTCTCCTCTTTACACTAGCCCCTCTATAAGCACCCTTCAACTAAATCTTTCAACCCCAACAAAGCATTAGGTAAATGCTTTTGAATACCACGACCAATCATTCTTCCAAATAAAGGAGCTAATAAACCATCAAAAATAACGCTATGTGTGACCTTTGTAGTCTTGCTATCTACAACTTCTAGCTGATGCTCAAAATAGATTTTGCACAGTGGTAACTTTCCTAATGTTGTAAATGATTTATCTTTCGTTACTTCTGTAAATAATATCTTAGCTTTAGGTGCACCTTTTGCTTTTAGTGTACCTATAACACCTTGTTTGAAGTCGTTTTCTATGGTAGCATACTCTACATCACTATCCCACTTTGACCAATCTTTTACATTGGCATAGTGTGTAAAAATCTCTTGGGGTGGTCTGTTAATCTCTATTGTTTCACTAAATTTCATAATTCTCTCCCTGTGTAATTTTTATAAACAATTTATTAAGTTGTTCTATCTCTTCTATGTTTAAATTTGAAAAGAAATCTTTATCTACATCTTCTACCAAAATTATTGATTTTTTTGCTAATTGCATACCTTTATTTGTTAATGTAATCGTTTTTGCCCTTGTGTCCTTTTGATTTTCTGACCTTATTAAGAGTAGATTTTTTTCTAAAATTTTTAAACTTTTTGATACGGTCATTTTATCAAGTTTTGTATGGTTAATTAAAGTAGTTTGAGTTACTTCTATCTTTTGTTCTTTAAACCATAGTAAACTTGCTAATAGGACAAATCCTGAGTGACTTAAATGCATTGTCTCAAGTGTTGTTTTAATTTTTCTTTGCCAAAGTGTTGTTACCTGCCACAATAAAAAACCTGAACTCTGTTGTGGTTGTTCAAAGTTGAAACTATTTTCTTTCATATTCAATCTCCTCTTGTATCTGTTGCAATGTATTTTTATGAAGCATAGTAGAGGCGATTAGTAAAAAATCATCTTTTGAGATTTTTATATGACCATACCTAAATGGATATCCCCATCTTTTTTTATCTGTAATAAATGAGAGTGCATCAATTAAAGGTCTTATGTCAGCATCAATACTTGTTATAAAATTAACATCTTTACGAAAAGGTATAAAATTTGGTGCCATTTCAAAATTATAAATTTCATCACTGATAATTTTTCCAATCGCGGTAAACTTTTGATAAGGTATCTTATCTTGCATTTTTATTTTTGATGAATAATAAATTATCCAATCATCTTTTTTCATTCTCTTTAATGGTTGCTCCTTACCATGACACAATTGAGCAAAACCCCCATCTTGACCTATTTGCACATGCTCCTTTGAAGCAACACCAATCCAAAAATTCATTACAAGCCTTTAGTAAAAAAATATATAGTATGCAAGTTTACTATATTATCCTTAAGATATTATTTTCCTAAACTTCCTCACCAACACATTGCTCTTGATACTCTATTATGATTAATCTATTTACAAAACAAAATCAATAAACAAATGGTACTAACTTCTTACTCTTCTTTGAATACAGCTCAAATGCCTCACCGTATCGTTCTAGTAAATACTTATCTAGTGTCGGTATATGAAAAAAGACAAAAGAAACTATCATAAACAATGGTAAACAAAATGCCCACCAAGTATGTGTCATTATCACCCAGCCCGTAAACAATACCACATCCCCAAAAAAGTTAATATGCATGGCATGTTAAAAAAGCCCTTTAGTGTATATTTTGCCTTTATTTTTTAAATCATTTTTCCACCATTTTCGTTGTAGTTCACTATAGGTATTGAGATATGAACCTAGAAAAAATAGTATAATAGCTATACTATCAGTCCAATCAAATTCAATAGCATGTTGATGAAAAATACCTGCACCTAATAATAACAATCCAATTTCAAACAATCCAAAAAAACTACTTAATCCAAAGACCTCTCCCCAATCAACTTGTCGTTGCAGTAAGTAAAAAAGGGTAGTAATGTGTCTTAAAAAATATATAAAAGAAAATCCAAAAAGTATCCAAGCTCTTTGCTTGTCATATATTTCTACTCCCTCTAGCACTATATATAAAGATATTATTATGATAAAAGTATGAAGAGTTATAAAAACTATCTTCTGTTTTAAAGAACTATTATGTTGTCTATTTATACCACCTTGATTGTCTTGCATAATTTCCCCTAATGTAACGCTGATTTGGTTGCAAAATATATAACATATACACCAAATAGTAATAAACAAATCCCTAAAAGTATTAAGCCAAAGGGTATTTGAAAAGTTTCAGACCAATACTCACTAGGTGTATACTTCAATGTTACATAAGAAAGATACATTAGACTAAATCCAAATAATGTACCCAATATCTCCAATATAAAAAGCAGTTGACTCATGGAATCAAGTGATACTGGGAAAATACCAAGAAGATCTAATAAAAAGACAATTACAAAAGCAACACCTACTAAAAATGTAAGAGAATATGCCCATTTTTGTTTTTTAAACATAAAATAAATTAGTACCAATGCACCCAAAACTAAAGATGTTAAAAATATATTAAAACCTAATACAATTGCCGAATCAACATTTGAAAAACTTCTGGTTTCAACAGGTCCACCTGGAACCATCCATGACAAAGTAATCAATGCGAGAATAAGTGTATAAATAGTAACCTTTGGGTACATTATTTTTCATCCTTTATCCATGCTATAGCCTCTTTTGTTTCTGTAGGTTCAAAATAACGCTCATTTATTTCCATCATTTTGGCAAAAAAACTATCTACAGTGATTAGCCATTTCCAAACATTACCTTCTGCAACAATAGCAATTTTATCAAATCTTCGAACATGTCCCATTAGCCATTTAATATCTTCCCAGCCCGCTCTACTTTCCCAAGCACTGTTTTTGCCCAAAATGACTGCAACATTTACCTTATCATAGGTTTCTAAGAGTGCATCAAATCTTTTAATCCATGCCTTTTCTTCTGCTAAAGTCACCTCTCCTGTAATTTCAAAAACTAACATATTTTTTGTACTTTGATTCAACTCTTTTATCATTTTAAATCCTTCGTATAATTTATTATGACCCATAGGTCATTTAAAAAATAATACTCTTTTATTTATTTTTTGTCAAGTGATTTAACCTTTTTATGACCAAATAGTCATTAAAATAACACTAAAGGAATATCATGCCAAAAATTGTAGATAAAAAACAGATGCAAAAGAAAATACTAAATGCAGCCATGAAAACTTTTATTAAAGAAGGATTTCATAATAGTACCATGGTAAAAATAGCAAAAGAAGCAGGCATTGCAAAAGGTACACTCTATTTATATTTTGATTCAAAGGAAGCACTTTCTATTGCTTTTGTTGACAGTTATTTTGCAAAAATGGAAACATGGCTTAATCAACAAGGAGAGGCTAAAACATTAGATGAATTTATAGTCCATATAAAAACCTCCTTACTTATCGATGCAGAAGAAGCTAAATTTATTCCTGTATTTTTTGAAGCATTTGGTCCGAGCTTTGGTTCAGAAGCATTTAGAAAAACTATTGCTGATTATTTTGATAAAATGGGAAATTTTTATAGTCAAAATATAGCTCAACTTATAGTAAACAAAGAAATACATTCTGATATTAATCCTCAAGCTCTTGGAAGGGTTTTAGTCAGCATGATAGATGGCATCATGCTACACTATGGACTCTTTTCACAAACAAGAGAAAATTATGAAAATATGCTAAACGAAAGCTTACATCTATTTAAACTGGGGCTTTTAAAAAGAGA
>JALSHP010000298.1 GCA_026982175.1 Campylobacteraceae bacterium | reverse complement strand
GGGGGTACAGAAGAGAAAGGGGTCTTGGCATTGGCAAACATTATGCTTGAACCCATTTGGATTTTTTATAAAGGGCGTAAAATTTCCAATCTTAAAAGTCTTAAAGGCAAACGCATTGCCATTTGTGAAAAAGGTTCAGGCATCTACCCTGTCACCAGAGAACTTTTAGCTTTGGTGGGCATTAATGGATTTAACTCCAAATTCAAACATCTTCCAAGCAGTCAAGCCTATGAGGCATTAAAGAAGAATGAGATAGATGCGATGTTTTACATCGCTTCGGCTGATGCTCCTTTTCTCAAACGCCTTATGACCATGCCCCATGTTCATTTGATGAATTTTGAAGCTTCAGAGTCCTATAAACAGTTCTTTGTTAAAGAGAATAAACATTTTGAAATTGTCACCTTGCATAAATATGCTTTTGATATGAAACGACGTATTCCAAGTAAAGCCTATAAACTTTTAGCCAAAACCACGCTTTTAGCCACTTATAAAGCTTCAAATGAGATGGTGAGACTTATGCTTAAAATAGCCAATAGGGTACACCGAAAAGTGGGGGTCTTTCATGAAGAGAACCAATTTCCCAATACTTTGTCCTTGAAGCTTAAACAGCATCATGCCTCTAAAGAGTATTTTAGAGAGAAGGTAAACTATTATGAAAACAATTTTTCATTTTGGATTGCACAAAGCCTCAATAGGGTGCATGACTATAGTGTACGCTACCTCTTTCCACTCATTATGCTCTTTGCCTTTTTTGTTGAAGTGATGATACCTGTCATGAATATGTATGGTAAACGTAAGATAAACCGTTGGTATGATAGGGTCAATCAAATCGACAACGCTATTGCTACCGTAGAGCTTCAAGAGGCGAAAGATAGACGTGAAAAATTAAAGAGAATATTGGCAGAGATAAGAGCAACAGATGATATTGCTTCTAATCATATGGCAGATTTTTATACACTTCAAAATCAAATTGTGAATATTATTGATGCATTAGAAAAACGGATAAAAGTGCTACATCAAGGGCAAAACCGTTTTTAAACCATTAAATTGTGCGATATTATTTAACAAATAGAAATAGTTTAATTTCTATTTTGTTATGATACGTATAATAATATTAGGATAAAAAATGGATTTAAATAAAGATCATAGAGACATATACACAATTGATGCAGAGAGCTATACCCAACAACGAAAACAACATAAAGAAGAACCTAGAAGTTTACTTAGTTTTTTAATTAATTTACTTCTATTTATTTTAGCCATTGTTATCTCATTCTTTCTCTATAATATTATTAAAAATAAATATACTTTAAATGATGTTCTTAATAAAGAGAAGATTTTTGCTACCTTTCATATATCTACTGAGCCTACAAAAGCCATAGCAGAGGTAGAAGATATTGAAGCTTTGGCACAACAGATAGTAACGAGTATGGAGATAGAAAAAGAGGCTCCTGTTATTGCCAAAGTTGAAATTGAAGAAAAAGTTGAGCCAAAAAAGCTTGAAGTTCAAAAAGTTGAAGTGCAAAAAGTTTCTCATATAGAAGTTGTAAAAGTGGAAGAGAAAGTAGCTTCTCAAAAAGAAGAGATAGCTCAAAAAGAAGAGAGAGTTCAAAAAATAGAAATAGCCGTTGAATCCCCTAAAGTTGTCTCTCCACAACTTAAAGAAGAGAAAATAGAGCTTGTTGAACACAAAGTTATCGAAGAAAAAGTCAGTCAAAAAAAGCTTATTGCTATAAC
>JALSHP010000297.1 GCA_026982175.1 Campylobacteraceae bacterium | reverse complement strand
GGGGCAGGGTGTGTAGAGAGATACTCAGGTGGTGTCTCTCCACTACTACCAAATTTTTGCCAAAAGGTGAGTGCTGAACGTGGGTCATATCCAGCTTTAGCCGCTAAAATGAGTCCAATATGGTCAGCTTCATACTCTTGGGTTCGTGAGTGAGGCAACATGACACCGAGTTGTGTACCAATACCAAAGGCTTGCATGGCGAGATCTGTGTTGGCTTGGTTTCCTCTGCTTTGCATTACTGCTCCTAGAACTTGTCCTCCTATTTGTGCGAGTTGTCCTGAACTCATACGCTCTGCACCATGACGTGCTAAGGCATGGGCAATCTCATGACCCATTACGGCAGCTAACTCATCATCGTTAGCGACATATTTAAAGAGACCTGTGTAGACAAATACTTTTCCACCAGGCAGACAAAAGGCATTGGCTTGTTCATCGTTGTCAATTACAAAAAATTCCCATTGAAAATTTTTGGCAGTAGGGTATTGCCTACTTGCAATTTGTCCAATACCTTGTCCAATACGTTTTACCATCGCATTTTTTTGTGGGTCGGTACTAACTTTCTCTTTTTGCAGTACTTGTTTGGCACTTTCAAAACCAAGTGCCATCTCTTGTTGAGGGGAGACAGTAATCAATTGGCTACGTCCTGTAATGGGTGCTTTAGTACACCCTATGAATAAAAGTGCTAAAATGCTAAGCATCATTAGTTGTCTATAATTCTGTTTCATAAATATCCTTTTTTAATGATAATGGATGATTATAGCCAAGATAGTTTTAAATATAAGAGGAGTTAATATGTTTAATATTGTGTTAGTAGAACCACAAATCCCACCCAATACAGGAACCATAGGACGATTGTGTGTTAATTTAGGAGCAACTTTGCATCTCATCAAGCCCTTAGGATTTGACATAGATGATAAAGCCGTCACCAGAGCAGGTTTGGACTATTGGAAAGAGCTAGATTTAGTATTATGGGAAAGTTTCGATGAATTTTTAGAAGCACATCCCATTGGACAAAATGCACATTTAGCAACGACAAAAACAGACAAGCTATATTTTGATGCCACCTTTAAAAAAGATGATTTTATCTTGTTTGGTTCTGAAACTAAGGGCATAAGAGAAGATGTTTTGTTAGCCAATAAAGCACGATGCATTACCGTACCGATGGGTGGGAAAGGTCGTAGTTTAAACCTTGGGGTCGCCACAGGCATTGTGACCTATGAAGCCTTGCGTCAAAACTATGAGGGGTTTGAAAAAATTACCATAGCGAACAGTTTAGAGGAGCATTAAGATGAGCATGGGAGATATATTTTATGTTCTAGCCATTGTGCTGTTTTCGTTTATGACTTTTGTGATTATAAGAGGAAATTTTCAACGTAAATTTGATAAAGATGGCAATCGACTTGATTTGAAGCAAAAAGATAAAAAAGAGTAACTTTTTTATCTTTATAAATTTCTCATTTATATTATTTGCGATTTTTTCCTGCAATAATAAATCGTAAAGCATTTAACTTAATAAACCCTTCTGCATCACTTTGGTCATAAACATCATCTTCTTCAAATGTTGAGTGGGCTTCAGAGAAGAGTGACTTTTCAGACTCACGTCCAACGACCATGACATTACCTTTGTAGAGTTTGAGTTTAACCGTTCCCTCTACATGCTCTTGTGTTTTGTCAATGGCAGATTGGAGCATCTCACGCTCTGGTGACCACCAGTAACCGTTGTAGATGAGTTTTGCGTAACGTGGC
>JALSHP010000296.1 GCA_026982175.1 Campylobacteraceae bacterium | reverse complement strand
AATATATTTTGAGGGAACACCTGCTTTTACCAAGTCGTCTCGCATCTGTGTTGGTTCATCATACCCCTTACGCCCATTGTCTCCAGAGACCACAATGGCTTTGATTTTTCCTGCTCTCCAAAGTTGAACCGTGGCTTCTATTCGGTATTTGTAGAAGTAGTTAATCCGATTTCCACTCAAATATTTAGAACACCCCAAAACCAAAGCTGACCTTTTAGCTGGAGTATTCTTAACAGAAGTATAGATAAACGGTTTCGCCTCTTTTGCCATTGTGTTGTAGTTGTAAACCGTGAGATAATAGAGAGCCAGTAGCAATAATATGATGATAATTAAGTATTTTAGTAGTTTCATTTTTTTCCTGTTTAATTTTTTTATTTTAACATTAAAAAATCCGTAGGGGGCGATTGCAATCGCACCAACCATAGGCATAAAATAAAATTGAAATTTCATTTTAAATGTTACATAAATGGTGTGATAGCAATCACCCCCTACGCTTCGCTTTTGTTTCATTAGACTATTCCTAATTCGGTTGAGATGTCTTTAGCCAATGGCAATTTATTTGGTATAAACACTTGCATTTTCAATCGCTCGATGTAACTTATGCTCCAATATCTCTTTAGGTGGTAACTCCAACCAATATTCAGAAACATGAATATTGTCTCTTTCCAAATCCATCAACTCTACCACTTCAGCATCTTTTGAAGCACAAAGAATAATGGCTATGGGTTCTTTTTCGCCCTCTTGCTTTTCATACTTTGACAACCATCGTAAATAGAGTTCAACTTGCCCTTTATATTGAGGTACAAACTCCCCTATTTTCAACTCTATCAACACAAGTCGCTTTAACTTTCGATGATAAAAGAGTAAATCCATTACAAAATCATTCTCGCCAATTTGTACTCTCTTTTGGCGACTCAAAAAGGCAAAATCACTACCAAATTCCAAGATAAAGCTTTCAAGCTCTTTCAAAATGGCACTCTCTAAATCTCTTTCAGAAAAAGAGTCTTTTAAATTTAAAAAATCAAAGAGATAGGGGTCTTTTAAAAAAAGTTCTTTGCTCATTTTGTTTTCACTACTCAACAGTTCCAAATCTTTTCGTATGGTCAATTCAGGCTTTTTAGAGATGGCTGTACGTTCAAACAACATTGAGTTAATACGTTCTCGCAAGGTTCTAACATTCCATCGCTCTTTAGCACACATTACCATGTAAAACTCTCGTTTTAGTTCATCTTTAACTTTGATTATCTCTATAAAATGTGACCAGCTCAATTGTTGCGACAACGTCGCAACAATCTGTTTATTTTCAAAATAGTTATAAAGGTTTATCATTCTCGATAAATTAGCTTTACTATATCCTCTTCCATACTCCAAGCTTAATTTTTCAGATACTTTTTTAACAACCTCATCTCCATAAGTTGCTCTTTTATCTTTTAAAATCTCTATTTTCAATGCTCTACCTATCTCCCAATAAGACAAAACCATTGTTCGGTTTACTTGAGTAGCAATCTCTTGTTTTGAGGTATCTATAATGGTTTTTATGTCTTGGTATAATATTGATATATCTTTTTTAACTTCTATATTTGGCACTTTAAAATCCTATGGTTTTTATTTATTTTAACATTAAAAAACTCGTAGGGGGCGATTGCCATCGCACCAACCATAGGCATAAAATAAAATTGAAATTTCATTTTAAATGTTACATCAATGCTGTGATAGCAATCACCCCCTACACTTCGCTTTTGTTTCAT
>JALSHP010000295.1 GCA_026982175.1 Campylobacteraceae bacterium | reverse complement strand
AACGGCATACTAAACTCTTTCTTCTAATTCATTGTCACGTAGTTGTCCACAAGCTGCTGAAATATCTAAACCTTTGGACTCACGTATGGTACAGTGTAAACCATGTTGGGTTAAGTACTCTTGAAATCTCTTCATGTCTTTTTCTTCTGGTCGTTTAAACTCAGTTCCTCCATAAGGATTAAAGTAAATAAGATTTACTTTTGACTTAATGCCATTGAGTAGTGACAAGAGTTTTTTGGCAGCGTCCATCGAGTCATTGACATCTTTAATAACCAAATATTCAAACATAACCCGTTTACGCTCATTCACAGGAAAGAGTTTAACTGCATCAATAATTGACTGAATATTGTAAGCTTTGTTAATTGGCATTAACTGTTCTCTTAACTCATCATCAACGGCGTGTAGAGAGATGGCTAGGTTTACACCCAATTCGAGTTTACCCAATTTGACAATTTTACTAGACAAACCAGAGGTTGAAATGGTTTGACGGTGTGGGGCGATTGCCATGCCATCAAGGTCGGCAAATACACGTGAGCTTTGTGCTACCGATTTTAAATTGTCAAGAGGTTCACCCATACCCATGTAAACAATATTGAGCCGTCTGTTTGCGTCAATGTTATTGTCTTTTTTCAAGTAACGGATTTGTTCTACAATCTCACCTGCTGTCAAGTTTGCAATGAAACCAGACTTAGCAGTAAGACAAAAAGCACACCCTACTTTACACCCAACTTGGCAAGAGATGCAGACCGTATATTTCTCTTGTTGCTTGACTGAACCATCTTCATTAAAAAGTTTTTTTTTCATAAGAAGTAAAACTGTTTCAACTGTGTTTCCATCTTCTAGTTGAAACAAGTACTTAATGCTTCCGTCTTTACTTTTCTCTTTTTTGACAAGCTTTAACGGCTCTATTCGGTACTTCTCTTTTAACTCATCTTTGAGTGCTTGAGGTAAGTTCTTCATCTCATCAAATGAGTTTACATATTTATGATACAACCAAGAGTAAACTTGTTTGGCTCTAAAAGCAGGTTTAATTAAACTTGACAACTCTTCGCGTGTGAAGTCTTGTATGCATGGTTTTGGTTCTGTTCTCATTTTTCTTCCTTAGGGAAATTGATAATCTGGAAATTCATCATCATTATCTTCTGTCAAAATAGGGGTCTCTTCTTGTGAAGCTTGAATGTATTTTGTCAAACGCATCATTGCTTCCGTGTGATTGTCAAGAAAAGTTTGATGGGCTTTTGCATTACAATAGTTTGTCACAATGAATATTCCTGCCACTGGAATGTTAAAGGCTTTGGCAACTTTTAGTACAGCAAAAAACTCCATGTTTTCTAAGTAAATGTTATTTGACAAATAGTGTTTACATAAACTTTCATCTGTTGTAATGTAATTAGACGAATTGATAATTGTTTCACGTGAAACCTGAGAACCGTCAAGCGAAGAAGCATTTCTGCTTCTTTGTAGGTTCGAAACCGAAGGTGATGTGCTATCAGCACCACCGTAGGCAGAAATAACATTGTCAATTGGGGTATAAGCCTTGGCATTAAAAAAACCATTCTCAATGTTAGAAGCTGTCTTTGACTCAACAATATCAAAAATATTATGCTCACCATAAGAACCAGCTGTTCCTACAAAAAAGAGAAAAGGGGGCTTTGTCTCCATGCATAACTTTGTTAAGTTAATGCTCATGTCAACCATCCCTATTCCCATTGGTTTAGCAAAACTAAATGTTTCACTCTCTCCTGCACAAATAAACATCTTATATCCTTACTGGGATTTTTTCATCACGTAAGTAACGTTTTAAATCCATAATATCAATTTCTCTAAAATGAAAGATAGAAGCTGCCAAAGCTGCGTCTGCATTTCCTTTTGTAAACGCCTCTTTCATGTGTTGCATTGTTCCTGCACCACCACTTGCTATTATGGGAATGTTTACCACTTCAGCAATACGAGCGTTTAAATCATTGGCAAAACCTGCTTTAGTGCCGTCACTGTCCATCGAGGTGATAAGCAGTTCACCTGCTCCTCTTTCATAAGACTCTTTTGCCCACTCAATCGCATCTATCCCTGTGTCATTTCGTCCACCATGGGTAAAGATGTTCCATTTGTTGTCACTTACTTTTTTTGCATCAATCGCCACCACAATACATTGTGAGCCAAAACGTTTTGCTCCTTCGTTGATGAAGTCGGGTCTTTTAATGGCTGCTGAATTAATGCTCACTTTGTCACAACCAACATTTAAAAGTTTGTAGATGTCATTTAACTCTCGAATACCACCACCAACTGTCAAAGGAATAAAAACCTCTTTAGCAACTTCTTTAACCACATCGACAATGGTAGCACGACCTTCATGTGTAGCACCTATGTCTAAGAAAGTGATTTCATCAGCACCTTCAATGTTATAACGTTTCGCCACTTCCACGGGGTCACCTGCATCTCTTAGTCCTACAAAGTTTACCCCTTTAACTACGCGACCATTGTCCACGTCTAAGCAGGGGATAATACGTTTTGCGAAATATTCCATATTTTTCCTTATAGATGTAGGGTGTTACCTACATAATTAAGTACCTGAACAATATTAGTTTCAATTTTAATAAAATGTTTTTGCATTAGATTTGTGCTTAGATAGACGAAGGACTAGCCTTAGTTAATTCGAGTCTCTCTAAGTGTAAAGATGATGCAAAAACATTTTACCCAAAGGGCGTAAAGAGAAAGGCATATCTGCGTTGTTAGATTTTTTTGAATTAGCTAAGGCTAGTCCTGCAAAAATCTGCCTAGCATTTATACCTTTCTCTTTACGTTAAAACTTGAAATTAATATTGTTCAGGTACTTATGCTAAAATTATAACCAAATAGTCAAAAGAGCTAACTAGATATTAAGTAAGAATGGTGTAAAATGAACAAAATCGAAAATTTATCAGAATTTGCAAACAAAAGATATGGTCAAAACTTTTTAAAAAATGATGCAATCATACAACGAATCATCCAATCGATTCCCAACGACAACTTACGCGTTGCAGAAATTGGGCCTGGCTTAGGTGATTTAACCAAAGAGTTAGTTTTAACTCGAAATGTCACAGCATTTGAGGTTGATACAAGATTATGTGAACATCTACAAAGTACTTTTAGTGAAGCTATCCACACAGAGACACTAAAAATACAATGTGGAGATGTGCTAGAAAATTGGGAAAACAACAGACTATTAAATGAAAATTATCATTTAGTTGCCAACCTTCCTTACTACATAGCCACCACGATTATCTTAAAAGCATTAAAAGATGAACATTGCCAATCTGTATTGGTTATGGTTCAAAAAGAGGTCGCTGAAAAGTTTTCAGCACAATCAGGAGAGAAGGCTTTTTCAGGTCTTTCTGTTTTAACACAAACCGTAGGCTTCGGAGAGCTTCTGTTTGATGTGGGAGCAGAAAACTTTGTGCCTCCTCCAAAGGTAACCTCTTCTATTCTTTTAATTGTAAAAAACCGTTCTGAAAATGATGAAAATTTTGAAGCGTTTTTAAAAGTAGCATTTAGACAGCCACGTAAAAAACTCTCAAAAAATTTATCTGCTCATTACGACAAAGATAAAGTGGACACACTACTTCAAGAGCTTGAAGTAAGTCTTACTATCAGACCTCACGAAGCTGAGACATCTATGTATCATCACTTATATAATGAATTAAACAAGGATAATATAGATGGAAGAGAACAATCAAACAAACCAACAATCAACAAGCGAAAAGCAAAGTCAAAATCAAGAGAACGCAACGAAAGAAACGCCTCAAAATAACCAAGCTGACAAACCAAGAAGAGACCGACCTGACAGACCGAAAAGAGCGGGTAACCCTCATAGACGACCACGAACTGAAAATGCAACAACACAAAACAGTGGTAATGTCCATAATGAAAAACCTGAAGTAAATGGCAATGTTGTTCCTAAAGAGGTAGATGGTAACAAAAAAGAAGCCCCACGCAATCCAAATGCGAAAAAGCCACAACATAAAAAACCTGAACAAAATAAAGCCAATGCAAATAACCCCAACCAAAAGAAAAATGGGGCAAAGCCACAACATAACAACAATAAAAAGCCAAACCGTAATGGTGGAGGTGGAAGACGACCTAAGAAGTTTGTTCCAGGACCTATGAGTGACGCAATGAAACAATCCATTGCTGATAATGTTGCCATGAATGATGCACGTATGAATCCGTGGAAACAGATTAATATGGACAACAATAATAAAGTCCGTTTCACCCCTCTTGGTGGTTTAGGTGAAATTGGTGGAAACATGGCTGTCATGGAAGATGATGAGTGTGCCTTTGTCATTGATGTGGGAATGTCGTTTCCTGATGAAACCATGCACGGTGTAGATATTTTAGTGCCAGATTTTTCATATCTTCATGCGATTAAAGATAAAATTGTTGCTGTTATTATTACCCATGCACACGAAGACCACATTGGAGCTGTGCCTTATCTGTTTAAAGAGCTTCAGTTTCCAATTTGGGGAACACCTTTGGCATTGGCGATGATTGAGAACAAATTTCAAGAGCATGGTCTTATGGAGAATGTAAAACTCTTTAACTATGTCACCAAAAGAACGCAGTATGACATTGGTAGCTTTAAAATTGAGTGGATGCATAACACACACTCTATTATTGATGCATGTTCATTGGCGATTGAGTCTAAGGTAGGAACACTTATTCATACGGCTGACTTTAAAGTTGACCATACACCAATAGATAACCAAACGATGGATTTACAACGTTTTGCCCACTATGGAGCAAAAGGGGTACTTTGTCTCTTTTCAGATAGTACCAACTCTCATAACCCTGGCTACACAAAATCTGAAGCAGTTGTAGGAAAAGCGTTTGATTCACTCTTTGCCAATGCAAAAGGGCGTGTCATTATGTCCACTTTTTCTTCAAATACTCACCGTGTCTATCAAGCGATGGAGCGAGGAATTGCAGCAGGGCGAAAAGTGTGTGTCATTGGGCGTTCAATGGAGCGTAATATTGAGACCACACGAAGACTCGGTTATGTGAATTTAGATGACAAACACTTCATCGAAGCCCATGAAGTACCTAAATATTCAGAAGAGCAAGTATTGGTTGTCACCACAGGTTCACAAGGTGAAGCGATGGCTGCTCTTTCACGAATGGCAGCCAATGAGCATCGACACATTAGACTAAAACCTAGTGATACGGTTATTATCTCTGCCCATGCTATTCCAGGAAATGAGGGATCAGTTTCTTCACTCATGAACAAATTGGTTAAAGCAGGGGTTACGGTACACTACAAAGACATTGAAAACATTCATGTCTCTGGACACGCTTCAAAAGGAGAACAGCAACTGATTTTAAGATTGATTCAACCAAAGTTCTTCTTGCCTGTTCATGGTGAATACAACCACATCAACAAGCACTCAAAAACAGCCATTGACTGTGGGGTAGATCCTAGAAATATTTTACTCATGAGTGATGGAGAGCAGATTGAGATTGCCACTAAATATCTTAAAAAAGTAAAAACGGTTAAAAGTGGTAAAAGTTACATTGACAACCAAAACAACAAAGAGATTCAAGCTGATGTGGTAGAAGATAGACAAAAACTTTCATTAGATGGTATTGTCAATATTGCTTTACAGATTAACAAGTCAACTAAAAAACTTATTGGTAAACCTGTTGTGAGTTCAGCAGGGCTTGTACCTGAAAAAGAGAGCAAACGCTTTGGGCATGAGATTGAAAACCTCATAGAGACTTTCTTACTCTCTGCTGAAGAGAAACAACTCTCAAATGTTAAGAACATTGAAGATAATATCTCTTCTATTGTCCGTAAATTTGTAGTGAGAACGAAAAAACGTTACCCTATTATTAAACCTGTTATCTTTATGACGTAAGCATTAAAGCATAAGAGATTTAATTTCTTATGCTTTGTTTCCGTCTATCATGTACAAATAGCATCATCAATGCCAATAGCGTAATGATTGACTCGATTAAAAAGAGATACTCCCCATAGAAAAGACCCGCAATATATGACCCTACTCCTCCACCTAAACCAAAAGAGATACCCAAAAAGAACTGTTGAGCTAAGCGTTTTTGTGTATAGATAGAGAATACGTAAGTAATTGATGCAGTATGATAGAGTGCAAAGCTTATGGCGTGTAAAGATTGGCTAAAAAAGGTTATCTCTAACGAAGAGGGGTAGAGATAGAGCAGAAGCCATCTAAAGGCAGTAATAAATGTCGCAAGTTTTAAGAGGGTCAATAGATTTCTTTGTAGCAATGCTCCTTGGTAATAGAGCATTGCAATTTCACAAATAACCGAAAATGACCACAAATAAGAGATGAATGCTTTACTCACTCCCTGCTCTGTTTCATAAATGGTAAAAAAGGTATAAAAGCCTCCAAATGCCACTTGCATCAAAAAGATACTTGCCCAAAAAGCCCAATATTTTTTTAGAGAGAAACCTTTATCACTCTCTTCTTGTTCCTCTTTATGGGTCTCATAAGCTAAAACAAAATAGCCAAATATCCACGTGAGAAATGCTGTTAAACAAAGATAATAGATGGTCTCCATGGGTGTTGCATTGATTTTACCTAACCACAATGCAATGACAATAAATCCTACTGACCCCCAAAGACGTATTTTCCCATAGGTCTTTTTAGCAACTTGATGCAGTGATATGGTCTCAACATAAGGGAGAATGACACCCATAGATGCTCCAAAAATGGCATTGGAGAGCAGATGTAAGTAGAAGTTATGCACTGTGCTAATAAAAAGAAGCGATGCCAAAAAAGTAAACAACAGTGCTAAGAGATAGATTTTAGCATTTAGCTTAACATAATACTTAAAAATAAAAGGAAGTAAAAATCGCATAAATGGTGCTGCGGCATAGACAATGCCTATTTGTGCATTCGTGTATCCAAAGCCCGTTAAGGCTTGGGGCATAAACATCACATAGACACCAACCAAAGAGAAGTAAAAAAAGTAGAAGAGAGAGAGAAATAGATGCATTAATTACTTTTCAAGACTTTCTCTTTTGGTGGATTGGGGTCAACAATCACACAGGTCGCCGAGAGTAAATCATGTAACATCTGTTTCTCTTTTCTAAAAAAAGGAATCAGCCAAAAAATTGGAATAAACATTGAAAAAGGCAACATAAGGTTTCTAAATACCGTAGAGAATAAAGAGGGCTTCTCTAAAGTATGAAACTCAATTACTTTTAGCCCTTGCGACCTAGCCCCAGGGGTTCGCCCCTCATCTTTGAGCATAAAGAGTGTGAGTAGGAGTAAAAAAGGAATTATGGCATATGCCCAAGCCTCTACTCTATGCTTCGCCACATCTTCTAATCCATCAAAAACAACATAAATACTCAAATAAAAAAGAGGCATAAGCAACATAAAAATATCGGTTAGAAAGGCTTTGGCTTTCAGCCCCAAAGAGGCAAAAGGGATAGTAGGTTTCTCCACTTTATCTATTGGGGTTGCTCTTTTTTGTTTGGTGTCTCTAAAACGTTGTTTTTTTGCCATGAACTCTCCTTAATAAGAGCGATTGTAGCAAAAAAGCGATTATAGCCACCTACTCCCTCTCCCCATAAACCATCCCATACAAAATCGGCAATATAAACAAGGTCAAAATCATTGCACTCACCAAGCCCCAATTAATCCCAACAACTTTTCTAAAAAATTATTATATTCAAACTAAAATAGTATAATAAATCAGAAATAAAGTGTCGAAATTATAATAACCAATATTGTCAAACTATTAATAGACTTAGGCGTAGATACTAATATAAAGGATTTTGGAGGGAAAACACCTTTAGATTATGCAGAAAAAAATCAGCATGGAGAAATAGCCAAAATTTTAAGAAAAATCTCACTAAGTACCAAAGCAAGAAAATAAAATCAAGGATAAAAATGAACTATAATGCAATATTAGAAGAGATCCATACAGAAGCAGTAAACAAAAAGTTCTATACAAAAAATTTAAATACTCAAACTCTAAAAAATATAGAAACCATAGCTCAAAAATCATTTAATCAAAAAGGTGTTTTTACTGTTTTTGTTACTCTTGGCATTTATAAAATAGTTCATCCAAATCAAGATATACGAAACCATCAGACACAGATAGAAAGTGGGTTTTCAGGTAGAACTGTTGATACTAAATATATCACGCCTACACTTAAAAAACTTGGTTTACCCTCAATGGCAGAGAGTGGGTGGCTTACGCGTTCACTTGAACAGCCTTATCCTTACAGTTTAGATTATGAAGGAAAAATCAGTAATAAATCTGTTAAAAAAGCTTTTTTAGAATTAGTTAATACTATTGAGATTGAAAAAGTTAATCCAAAATATATTTTAGTAGAGCTTTTTAAATTAATTATTGAACTACAAGAAGTCAATAAAGTTGAGATTATCCCTTTAAAAAACCCTGAAAAATTAACCATCGAAAAAACCATTGAACTTTTAGATAAACAATTTAATTTTGACTACAAAACATCTTATGGTTCAAAACTTCCTGTACTTGCTTTTTATGCTATTTACAATCTACTAATTAATCAAATATCTCGTTACAATCAATGCCAACTAAAAGCGTTAGGTAGTCATACGGCAAGTGACAGAACCTCTCAAAGTGCTGGAGACATAGAAGTATTCAAGAGCAAAGAACTTTTTGAAGCAATTGAAATAAAACTTGATAAACCAATTGATGCTAATATCTTACGAATAGCCAAAGAGAAGATTGTTCGTTTTAACCCTAAACGATACTATATATTGTCTAATCAAGGAATGGTTAAAGAAAATGAAATTTATAAGATTATTGAAGAAGTCAAACAAGAACATGGATGTCAAATTATTGTCAATGGTGTTCTTAGTACACTAAAATATTACATGAGACTCATTGATAATTTAGAAGATTTTTACAGACTTTATTCAGATTTAATCTCTACAGATAGTGAGCTAAAAGCCATTCATAAACAAAAATGGAATGAGCTAAGCAAGGAGTTAAATCATGAGCTTTAAATTTATAGATTTATTTGCAGGTATTGGTGGGTTTAGAACGGGTTTTGAGCGAAATGGAGGGTCTTGTGTTTTTTCTTCAGAAATAGACCCACATGCACAAGAGATGTACACTTTAAACTATAACGATGAACTCTTTTCTGATATTACAAGAGTAGATGAAAAAGAGATACCAAATCATGATGTTTTATTGGCAGGATTTCCATGTCAACCTTTTTCTATTGCAGGAGAAAAAAAGGGCTTTAATGATACAAGAGGAACACTCTTTTTTGATATTGAACGTATATTAAAAGAGAAACGACCAAAAGCTATTGTTTTGGAAAATGTAAAACACTTTAAAAGTCATGATAAAGGCAATACGCTAAAGGTTGTTTTGACAGCACTTCAAGAGTTGGGATATACGACCAATTGGCAAGTTTTAAATGCAAAAGATTTTGGTGTTCCTCAAAATAGAGAACGAACCATAATAGTAGCTTCTCTAAATGGAATAAAATTTGATTTTTCTAAATTAGAAAAAAAAGAAGTACCCTCTATAAAAGATATTTTAGAAGAAGAAAGTGAATCTTTTGAATATTTGGATGAGAGTGAATACAGCCTAATTGAAAATCCTAAAAGACAACTATCTGGTCTTATTTTTGTAGGCTATCTCAACAAAAACATAAGAACAAAAGGGGTGAGAGAAAACACAGAACATCTCTCACGTGTCCATAAACAGCCAAATCGTATCTACTCATCAGAAGGAACACACCCAACTTTATCATCACAAGAGTCAGCAGGACGATATTATATTTATCATGATGGTAGAGTAAGAAAATTGACACTAAAAGAGTGTTACAGACTTATGGGCTTTTCAGATGACTTTAAATTCATTGGCTCAAAAGCTAAACTCTATAATCGTATTGGAAATTCTATTGTTATTCCTATGGTTGAAGCGATAGCAAAAGAGGTTAAATTTCAGATTTTAGAAAAGAGTAATAGCTCTTCACCTCAATCTCTAAAAACTTTTAAACAGACTTCACTTTTTGATTTTGAAGATGGGGGTTCAGAAAAGTTAGTGGGATAAAGCTTAAATAATATTCTATCCCACATTAATGATTTTACTTTTTTTGCTTCTCCCCATAAACCATCCCATACAAAATCGGCAATATAAACAGCGTCAAAATCGTCGCACTCACCAAGCCCCAAATGACCACGATGGCTAATGGTCGTTGTATTTCAGAGCCAGGTCCTGTGGAGAACATGAGGGGAATTAAACCAAATGAGGCAATGAGAGCTGTCATAAGCACTGGTCTTAGCCGTTTTACTGCACCCTCTACTACCAACTCTTTGACCGACATACCTCTTAGGGCTAAATAGTTAAAGTAGTTCATCATCACTACGCCGTTTAACATGGCAATCCCAAGTAAGGCAATAAACCCAACTGAAGCAGGGACAGAGAGGTATTCGCCAGAGTAATAAAGCCCTGCAAAGCCTCCAATGAGTGCCAATGGTACGTTTAAAAAGACAATGGTCGCTTGACCAATAGAGCCAAACGAAACGTAAAGCAGTAAAAAGACCAAAAAGAGCGAGATAGGCACAATGAGTTGCAGTCTAGCAGCTGCTCTTTGTTGGTTTTCAAACTCTCCTCCATAGCTTAGGTAGTACCCTGCTGGTAGTTTTATCTCTTTGGCAACAGTGGCTTTGACCTCTTCGACAAAACTAAGCAGGTCTCGCCCCTCTACATTGGACTGTACGACGGTTTTTCGGTAGCCATTCTCATGCTCTATCTGTACAGGTCCACTCTTTTGTTTAAACGCCACCAAACGGTTAATGGCAATGCTAGAGCCATCGCTTAGAGGGTAGTAGAGATTGGCAATGGTTGCCAAAGAGTTTTGAAACTGCTTTTCGCCTTTAATGACCAAATCAATCCGTCGCATTCCCTCTTGGATAATCCCCACGCTAGAGCCTGTTACCATGCTAGTTAAGAAGTGGTTAATCTCCTCTTGACTCACCCCATAACGTGCCATGGTTTGACGCTTAAAACTTAACTCAAAGTAGGCGACTCCCTCATTGGCTTTTTTGTAAACATCGGAGCTTCCTTTGGTTTTCTCTAAGACCTCTTTGACTTGCACGGCTATCTTTTCTAACTCATTGGGGTCTTCTCCAAAGATGTCTATGGCTAAGTCACCTCTTACCCCTGTGAGCATTTCCGAAACCCTCATCTCAATGGGTTGGGTAAACCCAGCTTCAATCCCTACCATGCCATCAAGCACTTTTCTTATGGCATCAATGACAAACTCTTTAGAGGGTTCTCGCCATTCGCTTTTAGGGTGAAGCACTAAAAAGGTGTCGGTGTCGTTCAGACTCATGGGGTCAAGCCCCAACTCATCACTTCCTGTTCGTGCGATAATGTCTTTGATTTCAGGTACATTCGCTAGAAGTTTCTTTTGGAGCTTTAGGTTCAGTTCACGACTCTCATCAAGTGAGATAGAAGGCAACATCTCAACGCCTATGATAATGCTTCCCTCGTCCATCGTTGGCATAAAGATACTCCCTGTTTTTGAAGCCAAATGCAATGAGTATCCAAAGATTAACAAAACAATCAAAATAAATGTTTTAGAAAAACGAATGGCTATTTTTAACAAAGGACGATAGCCAAACACCAACATTCGTACCAACAGCGACTCTTTATCTTCACGTTTAGAGAGAATAAACGAACTCAAAACAGGAATGAGTGTTAAAGCCAAAATGAGTGAAGAAAAAAGGGCAAAGACAATGCTCAATGCCACAGGAGCAAAGAGTTTTCCCTCTAAGCCTTGAAGCGTAAGCAAGGGCATAAAGACAATGATAATAATCAACACCCCAGTCACAATGGAAGGAGCCATCTCAACGGCTGCGTTGGTGATGATGACCAATTTAGACTCTTTTTGTTTTTTGGGGTTTCCAAGTTCAGCCGTAATGTGTTCGACCATGACCACGGCTGAATCGACCAGTAAACCAATGGCAATGGCGAGTCCTCCCAAACTCATAAGGTTTGCCGAAAGCCCAAAGTACTGCATTGCCATAAAGCTCATGAGTAGGGCAAAAGGTAAGATGAGTGCCACAGAGAGGGCTGAAGCCAAGTTGCCTAACATCAAAAGCAAAATAACAAAAATGAGAACAATTGCTTCTATTAAAGCTTTTTTGACCGTATCGGTCGCCAAGTTTACCAAGTGCGTTCGGTCGTAAAATATCTCAATGCTTGTCCCCTTAGGTAGCATGGGTTCAATGAGTGCTAACTCTGCTTTAACATTGCCCAAGACTTTACCCACATTT
>JALSHP010000294.1 GCA_026982175.1 Campylobacteraceae bacterium | reverse complement strand
CGCTGAAATGGTAATGAGTGGGGCATAGTGTAAAAACTTTAACTCATCTCTAATATCTTCAACAGCTTTGGTGTAAGTGGCTTCATCATCTTTATGTATGTCCCACTTATTTAAAACAATGAGACAGCCTAGTTTATGTTTTTCAATGAGATTGGCAATACGCTCATCAAGCTCTAAGACCCCAACGGTTGCATCTATGATGAGTAGGGCAATGTCTGCTTGGGCTAACATCTCTTCGGTACGTCCAAAGGCGTACTTTTCAATGCCCAAAATTTTACCACGCCGTCTAATCCCTGCTGTATCGACAAAAGTTATTTTATGCTCTTTGTACTCTAAGGCTTCATCAACAGGGTCAATGGTTGTTCCTGCTACAGGGGAGACAACGACACGTTCCTCTTTTAAAAAGGCATTAAGAAGAGAGCTTTTACCCGTGTTCACACGACCAATAATGGCGACTTTAATCTCTTTGTCCTCAACTTCTTCCTCATCTACTTGCACCATTTCGACAATGTCTTCAAAAGAGAGTTCGTTATCTTCTTCTATTTCTAAGCCTTCATTTTCCTCTTCACGTACAGGAATGTACTCTTCAAGCCAAGCATAAAAGTCATTCATATAACGGTTGTGACTCACCGACATAGGAAAAGTTCTGTCTGCTCCAAACTCTAAAAAATCCCAATAGCGAATGGACTCATCTTTGTCATTGTCTATTTTGTTGACCACAAGTCCAATGGGCTTGTTGAGGTTTTGTAGTTGGTAAAAAAGCTCTCTGTCCTCTTCTTGGGGAATGTTTTTTCCATCGACCATAAAGATAATAATGTCCGCTTCATCAGCAGCACGTAATGAGAGTTTTTTGACCGTAGCAAACATTTCAGTACTGTCATCAATCCCCCCTGTGTCAATCACTTCAAAGTCACGGTTTCCAGAGATGGTTACCAGACGCTTTTTAATGTCACGGGTTGTTCCTACCACATCAGAGGTAATGGCATCACGTTGTCGGAGTAGTCTGTTGAAGAGGGAACTTTTCCCTACATTTGGTCGCCCTAAGATGGCGACTTTTTTTAAGTTATTCATGGTGGAATTATAGCAAGTTTTTAATTATTGGTTGATGTTTGGCATACTCTCAACATAGAGAGATTGTGATGGAAAGGCAAATTCAGTATCATTATCTTCTATAATTTTCATGATTTTAAGATTAATATCCTCTTTGATGTTCATGTACCCTGCCCAATTAGCAGTGTTGCTAAAGGTATAGATAAAGATACCCAAAGAGCTGTCGTCAAAAGAGGTGAAGTTAACCAACATGGTCTCTTTTTGAGCGATGCTTGGATGATTTTTTAACATACTTTTAATATCAAGAAGTATCTGCTCCATCTGTTGGCTTGTGGTATTGTAAGTTACGCCAAGGGTCATCTTGATACGCCGAACCCCTCTTCTTGAATAGTTCTCAATGGGGCTGTTGGCAATCACTTGGTTGGGTAGGGTAATGAGTGATTTTTCAAAAGAGCGAATTTTGGTGGTACGCATACCAATGTCTTCAACTGTTCCTTCTACCTCTCCCACTTTTATCCACTCGCCAATGCGAATAGATTTGTCAAGGAGTAGGGCAACTGAACCAAAGATATTTGCAGCCGTATCTTTGGCAGCTAGGGCGAAGGCTAAACCTCCAATTCCTAAACCAGCAAGAAGACCTCCGACATTAATGCCCCATACTTGTAAAATGGAAGCGAGTCCAATGACAAGCACCACTCCTTTGATGATGGAGGTCTTCT
>JALSHP010000293.1 GCA_026982175.1 Campylobacteraceae bacterium | reverse complement strand
TAAAGTTTTATTAACAAAAGGAGAAAAACAAAAAGTAGCAAAGTTTATTTGTCTTCAAGCTTCAAAAGAAGATAAAATATTTACTTCTTTAGCTGAACGAGGTGGAGGTAAAGGGTTTTGTAATTTAAAAAAAGAAGATAAAGTTTATTTTATTAAAGAGTATGAAAATTTACATGGAATAATAAGAACAGAATATTTATTAGTAATAAAAAATGAACCTTATGATATTGTAGAGATAAAAAGAAAATACTCAAAAGAATTAGGAAAAAGCATTCCAATAATCGAAAGGCTACACTAATGAAAAGTTTAAAACTATTATTACTTAGCATTTCTATAAGTTTCTTATTTATAGGATGTTCAGCTATTGGAGCTACTATTGGAGCTTTAGGTTCTGTAGTATTTGAGAGTCCAGACTTAGATTTGGAAAAGAAGAAATCGCTTGAAAGATTAATGAATGAAAACAAGCATGTATTATTATCTGAAGATGAAAAAGTAAGAGCAGCTAAAAATATTTGTGCTTTAAATCATTTAGATAAAGATAATTTACACAGTACGGTTTACAAAGATGCAGAAAAGTTTTGTAAACTAGAAGAAGATGATAAAATCTATTTTTTTGAGGAGGTGACTAGCATTTATGATTTGACATATAGAAAATATTTATTAGTTAGAGATGATAGACCTTTTGAGAGTATAACTATAGGGAAAAAATACTCAAAAGAACTAGGAAGAAGTATCCCCGTAATCGAAAGGCTACACTAATGAAAAAGAGCATAAAACAGCTATTACTTTTAACCGGAGTACTATTGTCAACAGGATGTACAGGAGTTGTACTTGATATTGTAGATGCACTTGACCCAAATCAGTTAGAAGATGATTGGGCACATAAAGGACATCTTAGAAAATTGATGAAACATCCTAAAAAAGAGTTGATTTCAAAAGAGGAGAAGCTAAAAGCAGCCAAAGCTATTTGTGCTTTAAAACATTTGAACCCAGAAGATAAAAATAATGAGCAACTCATAGAGTATGCTAAACCTTTTTGTACTTTAGAAGAGGGAGATAAAATTTATTTTTATGATTGGTGTATGGATTGTGGAGGAGGACATTATATTGCAACAAGTTATTTATTAGTCAGAGATGGAAAACCTTTTGCAGCTGTGCAAATTGATGCAGGGTACTCAAAAGAATTAGGAAGAAGTATCCCAATAATAGAAAGGCTACACTAATGAAAAAACAAATAATAAGCTTGTTACTCCTAACAAGCCTAAGTCAAGCAGAAAACTTTTACTTAGGATACGATTTCCTAAAAGTAAATTACGATGAGAGTGGGGTCAATAAAGAGTTTGACCCCTCAGCTGTTACATGGAAAGCAGGGGTACAAATAAACCCTTATTTTGCAGTAGAAACAAGAGTAGGCTTAGGTGCAGACAACGACACAAAACAAAACCTCATAACCGATGCAGGTCTAGGACTAACAACAGCCACAGTAGAACTAAACAGAGTTTACTCAGCCTTACTGAAAGGTTCGTACCCTTTAGTAAAAGGCTTAAATGTAAATGCCTATGTTGGAGCTAGTAGCGTAAAGTTTTTGGTAGACTCAAACCAAAACTACCATAGTGAAAACACCGATAGTTCGTTGAGTGTGGGAGCTGGTCTTAGCTATGACCTAGCATCAGATATATTTTTAAATGCAGACTACATGGCGTACACTAAAAATGTAACAGCCTTGCAGGTTGGTATGGGGTTTAGGTTTTAGACATCTTTTTGTTATGCCG
>JALSHP010000292.1 GCA_026982175.1 Campylobacteraceae bacterium | reverse complement strand
TATTACTTAATGTTTGGGATTTTGTAGGGGGCGATTGCTATCGCACCATCAAATTACATTGGCATAGAAAAAAGCTTTATTTAAAGGCTTATTAAAATCGGTGCGATAGCAATCGCCCCCTACACGTTCAAAACCGAAAGACGGCAAAGAACAAAAAATAAAATTGAAGGATTTTCAATGAACACAAACAACATAATACTAAACACAGACAGCTACAAATCAAGCCACTATTTACAATACCCTCTAAAGAGCGAATTATTATGTTAAACTTAAGTAAATTAAACACAAAGAAAAGATAGATGAACCTTTACGCACCATGGGAGAGGGCTTTTAAAAAGATCTCTACCCCTTTTGAACGATTTTTACATGCACAAACGACCACAGGTATTGTCTTGATGGTTATGACCCTCTTAGCGTTAATTTTAGCCAATAGCCCTTTGGCTGAAAGCTATGCGCACTTTTTTCACATGAACATAGACTTTAATGTGGGCGAGTGGAAACTCTCTAATACACTGCACCATTGGATAAATGATGGACTCATGGCAATTTTCTTTTTTATTATTGGCTTAGAGATAAAAAGAGAAATTTTAGTAGGCGAACTCTCCAACATTAGAGTGGCGATTTTACCAATATTGGCAGCGATTGGGGGCATGGTGTTTCCTGCTCTCATTTATCTTGCTATTAACGCAGGTGAAGCAAGTGCGAATGGATGGGGAATTTCCATGGCAACGGACATTGCTTTTGCCATTTCTGCTTTGGTACTACTAGGAAAGCGTGTGCCTACGGCATTGGTGACTTTTTTAGTAGCATTAGCCATTGTGGATGATTTAGGAGCTGTTTTGGTGATAGCATTTTTTTACACAGAGCAGATTCATTTTTTACCGCTTATGTTGGCAGGAGGATCATTTTTAATCATGGTGGCATTTAACCGTTTTGGCATTCATGCTATTTTACCCTACTTTATTGTGGGGCTTTTTATGTGGTTTTTCATGTTAGAATCAGGGGTTCATGCGACCATTGCAGGGGTCATTGCAGCTATGGCAATTCCCTCTGCACCTAAAAAGACAGCTAAAGGTTTCGCCAAAGAGACCGCAAAACTTTTAGCAGAGTTTGAAAACTCACCAAAACAAAATGGGATAGGAAAAAGTGAAACACAAAAGGCTATTTTACTGCGTATGCAAGAGAATATTGGTAAAATTACCTCTCCTTCTTCTTATTTGGAACACACACTTCATCTCCCTGTGGCACTGATTATCATTCCTCTTTTTGCTTTGGCGAACGCAGGGATTAGCATTGATTTCTCTTCTATGGGGTCAATGCTTCTTGAACCGATTGCGTTGGGCATTATACTAGGGCTTGTTTTGGGAAAAGTATTGGGCATTTTTGGGGTAGCGTGGATTGCCATTAAATTGGGCATTGCAAAACTCCCCAAAGAGAGTAACATGAGCCAAATCTTTGGGGTGGCATTTCTAGGGGGCATTGGTTTTACCATGTCTATTTTTGTGGCAGACTTAGCTTTTATAGGTAATGATGCCTTTATCTTACAAGCAAAAGTAGGGATTTTAACTGCCTCTTTGTTTGCTGGATTGTTTGGGTACTTATGGCTTCGGTTTGCGGGGAAATAAGTGTTTGTAGGCTGAACTAACGTTGAGCTAATACTTTTATCCTATACTCTTTTAAAACATAGAAGATAAGGATAAAAAATGCAAAGAAGAGACTTTTTAAAATTGAGTGCTGTGACGGCAACATGGTTACTTACAGGCTGTGGAGGTGCT
>JALSHP010000291.1 GCA_026982175.1 Campylobacteraceae bacterium | reverse complement strand
CGTTGTAACGTTCTTCCAAATTATTAACCCGCTCTTTGGCTACTTTTGAGATATGAAGTAAGGCATCAAAACCATCTGGCATCTCAATAAACATTCCAAACTCAACAATTTTTTTGATTTTCCCTGCGTATTGTTTGTTCACTTCATACACCATCTGTTTTTTAACAGGAGCGGAGGTGATGTTATCAATAAAATCTTTCGCACCTGCTACATCTTCTTTGGAACTACCTGTAATTTTCACTTTGTTATTGTCACGGTCAATGTCAATGCTTACGGAAAACTCTTCAATGATTTCACGAATTGTTCCCCCACCCTTTCCGATGATAGCAGGAATATGTGAAGCATCAATATCAAAAGTAGTCGCACTTGGCAAGGCTGCACTTGGAGTCATCTCTTCTAATGCTTTTTCCATAATATTTAAAATATGTAAACGCCCCTCTTTGGCTTGGTAAAGTGCTTCTTTTAGTACCTCTGCTTCAATTCCTCCTAGTTTAATGTCCATCTGCATCGCCGTAATACCATCTGCTGTACCTGTGATTTTAAAGTCCATGTCTCCATCGTGGTCTTCAAGTCCCATAATATCAGAAAGCACACAATGTTTTGTCCCATCAGTTACTAGTCCCATCGCAATTCCTGCCACCAATTTAGAGGTTTCAACCTCAGCAGCTCTTAGTGCCAATGCTCCTCCACATACTGTAGCCATAGAAGAAGAACCATTTGATTCTAAAATTTCAGAAACCAAACGCACTGTTCCCTCACGATTTAAATCTAATGTCGGCTCTAATCCTCTTTTACCTAAATTACCATGTCCTAGCTCTCTACGTCCAGGAGCTCTGGCTGGTTTGGCTTCACCCACGGAAAAACCTGGAAAGTTATAATGTACCATAAAAGTCTCATATCGTGCATTCTTTGAACCAATTAAATCATACGATTGTGAAGCTTTTGCATCTCCAAGTGTTGCTGTTACTAAGGCTTGTGTTTGACCACGTGTAAAGAGACAAGAACCATGAACTGAAGGCAAGATATTGGTCTCAATGTCTATTGGGCGTACTTCATTTAAAGCCCTACCATCAGCACGTACCTCTTTTTCTAAAATAAGTGAACGTACCACTGATTTTTTATATGCTTCAAGCATTTTAGAGACTAAGGACTTATCGACTTCTTCACCCTTCTCTTCTAAGGCTTCCATAATGCTATTACGCACTTTTTTAAGCTCTTGACTTCTTTCAGACTTTGCCATAGATTGAACAGCTAAAGAGACTGCTTCTGCATAGTTCTCTTCAATATAGGCATAGAGTTCATCATCTTGTTTCTCTTCAAGAAGTTCTAAAAGCTCTATCTCTTTTTTAGCCACTTGAAACTCTGTTTCATACTCAGCACTTGCTTGTTCAATCGCTGATTGAGCAATATCTAAAATCTCTAAAAGTTCATCCTCTTCTAACTCATTACTCGTTTGTAGATGCTCTTTTTGCGAAGCATGAACACACATCTCTATCATTAGCACATCCGAACCTGAACCCACAACCAACAAATCAAGAGTAGAATCTTCTTGGTCTACTAAGGTAGGGTTAATAAGCACCTCATCATCAATCTTTCCTAAACGTACAGCCGATAGTGTTTGATTGACTTGAATATCAGAAGTATACAGAGCCGCAGAAGCTGCATGAAGCGCTGCTACTTGCATGTCCACACAAGAATCAGAAGAGAGAACCGTAACAGTTAAAACCACAGGGTAGTTAAATCCTTTTGGGAAAAGTGGTCTAAGCGAACGGTCAATAATTCTTGAG
>JALSHP010000290.1 GCA_026982175.1 Campylobacteraceae bacterium | reverse complement strand
CAAATTATTGTGGTGCAAAGTATTGTATCGCCGTTGCCAATGGAACAGCTGCTTTACATTTGGCTTCTTTGGTTTTACTCAATAAAGGTGATAAAGTTTTAACGACTCCCAACTCATTTTTAGCCACTTCTAATGCCATTCTCTATGCAGGGGCTAAACCGATTTTTGTAGATATTAAAGAAGATGGCAATATAGATTTGGATTTATGTGAAGAGGAGCTAAAAAAAGATAGCTCCATAAAAGCCATTTATGCTGTCTCTTTTTCAGGTCGTATGGTAGAGCAAGAGAAGTTGGCTTATCTAAAAGAGCAATATAATATTATAATTTTAGAAGACAATGCCCACGCCATAGGAGCAGTTTACAATGGCATAAAAGCAGGAAGTTGCATAAATTCTGATGTTTCCATTTTTTCATTTCACCCTGTTAAGCATTTAACAACAGCAGAGGGAGGAGCAATCACTAGCAATTCTAAAGAGCTATATGAAAAGATGCTTACCCTTAGAGGGCATGGCATGGTTAAAACACCTGAAATGAAACCATGGGAGTATGAGATGCGAGAGCTTGGGTTTAACTATCGTATTACAGATATACAGTGTGCCTTAGGTCTTTCACAACTTTCAAAACTAGATGCTTTCATAGCACGGCGAATTGAAATAGTTAAAAAGTATGATGATGCTTTTCAAGAGAGTCTAGTAAAACCTCTTTACACCTATGATGGTACATCTTCTTACCATCTTTATGTGGTTCAAGTTGATTTTAGTAAATTAAATATTACTAAAGTTGATTTGTTTAATACATTACGAGAAAAAAAGATAGGTATTCAACTACACTATATCCCTATTAATAAACAACCCTATTATCAATCTTTAGGCTATGGCGATGAAGTTACTCCTGTTATGGATAGATATTACGAGGAGTGTTTCTCTTTACCTATGTATCCTAAGCTTAGTGATGATGAGCAGGAGTATGTGATTGAGAGTTTGTTTGAGGTGTTACAGTGATAGAAAATCAGAAATTAGAGTACAAATCCAAACTTACTGATGGTTTAGAAAAAGAAGTTGTGGCTTTTTTAAATTCAAAAGAGGGTGGGATTATCTATATTGGTGTAGATGATAATGGAGTCTCATTACCCTTAGATAATTTAGATGAATTACAACTCAAAATAAAAGATAGACTTAAAAATAATATTGCCTCTTCTATTATGGGGCTTTTTGATGTAATTATTGAACAAATGGGTAAATATGATGTTATTAAAATTATAGTAGCAAGTGGAGATGAAAAGCCCTATTATATTAAAAAAAGAGGTATGAGTTCTAAAGGGTGTTTTATTCGCGTAGGGAGTGCCAGTGAGCCTATGAGTAGTAAAATGATAGAAGAGATGTTTTCAAAAAGGGTAAGAGATAGCATTTCTAAAATAGAATCTCCTAGAGATGATTTAACTTTTGAGCAGTTAAAGATATATTATGGAGCAAGAGGATTAAACCTCAATAGTAATTTTGCTAAAAGTTTAGAGCTTTTAACTAAAGACAAGAAGTTGAATTATGTAGCCTATTTAATGGCAGATGAGAACAATATATCTATAAAAGTAGCCAAATATAGAGGTTTAGATAGAGTTGATTTGATAGAAAGCAATGAGTATGGATATTGCTCTTTAATTAAATCTACAAAATCTGTTTTGGATAAATTCAGTGTTGAGAATACAACTTTTACTAAAATTACTTCTAAAGAGAGAATTCAAACCTATTTATGGGATAGTGTAGCTTTAAGAGAGGCGATAATAAATGCTATTATTCACAATGA
>JALSHP010000289.1 GCA_026982175.1 Campylobacteraceae bacterium | reverse complement strand
CGAAGGGGTTGTGGATTATGTCGCATGGCATTGTGGTTTTGACTTTGCTGTTTTTAACTATGCTGATGTGATGATTGACTTAGGGGTAGCGATTATATTGCTTATGACATTTTTGGAATATCGAAAAGAGAAGAGAACAAAAGCCTAAAATTAGGCTTTTGACTTTAAGCACTCAAAATTCTCTTAACCGTATCTTGCATAGCATTCTTAAAAGCATCATCTTGTGAAATCATCTTATAAAGTTCTAGCTCACTTCGTCTTTGTTGATTCATCACCTCATCAAATATTTTCACATAGGCTAAATCTCTAGTGTGAGTATCAGGGTTATCTACATATTTACTTTGAAAGTCTGGATGTTCTTTCATTTTTTGAGCCATATTTAAAAAGCGTACTCTTTGCTCTTGGGGTGTTGCGTCCCACCCTTGAAACCATCTTTCATTAAAACTATTGATGATGACATCTAAAGGGTCTTCCTCTTCACCTCCACCATGAGTACCTCTTGGGTTAGGGTTCTGTGGGTCAAGTTGGGCTTCACTCTCATCAAGTTCAATACTCTCATTTAACTTCACTCTTTGGAGACCATAGGTTGATAGGTCAACAGAGTTTAAAAGTTCATCTAATAAATCTTGATTTTTGTCTTTTATAATCAGTTTTGGTATTAAAAACTTCAAGAACCAAAATAACTTTTCCCAGTTCACAATTTCATAAGGCATAATAGAAGCCATTTGTCCATATATTTTTACAAACTGCTTTGCTTTGATTTTATAATCAGCTTTGGCTTCATCTTCTAGTTCTAAACCATTGTTAAAACGTTCAGAAGCTGTATCTATGATAGGACTCAATTTACTAGCATCTACCCCATCAAAATATTTTTTTATAAAATCTTCTACTTCTTCCCACTCATAAACGCCCACATCATCTAAAGCATCTTTTAGTTCATGTAGCACATTTACATCGGTAGCTTCACTTAAACTAGTTGATGTATAGAAAGGGTCAAACGAATCTTTTATATCTTCTACCTTGTTAAAAAAGTCTAGTACAAACAAATCTTCTGTTTTTTTACCAAGCTTGTTTGCTGACCTATTAAGCCTTGATAGTGCTTGAACGGCTAATACTCCTTGAAGTTTTTTATCTACATACATGGCTGTGAGTTTTGGTTGGTCAAACCCTGTTAAAAACTTATTGGCAACGACGAGTAATCTATACTCATCACTATCAAATTTTTCGCTTATATCTTTACTGGCAAAGCCGTTAAGCTCATCTTCTGTGTATTCTACACCCTTAAGCTCTTTCTTCCCCGAAAATGCAATAATCGTTTTAAATGGATTTCCCATCTTTTCTAGTTTTTCTTTTATGGCAAAATAATACAAAATAGCCGATTGAATATCTTGTGTTATCACCATCGCTTTTGCTTTACCTTTGAGCTTTTTGGTATTGACTACTTTGTTGAGAAAGTGGTCAAGAATAATATCTGATTTGGTGGCAATGGTTTGTTCATTTCTCTCTACATAAGCTCGTAACTTTTTCTGTGCTTTTGCAGTATCAAAGAGAGGATTATCTTCTATAGATTTCTCTATCTCATAATAACTTTTATAGGTAGTGTAATTAGACAACACATCCAAAATAAACCCCTCTTCAATCGCTTGTTTCATACTATAAAGATGAAAAGGTTTAAATGTACCATCTTCTTGTTTTACGCCAAATTTTTCAAGCGTATTTGGTTTGGGTGTAGCCGTAAATGCCAAGTAAGAAGCATTTCCTTTCATCTTTCTTGTTCTCATAATTTCCAATATAGCATCTTGTGCATCTA
>JALSHP010000288.1 GCA_026982175.1 Campylobacteraceae bacterium | reverse complement strand
CGACTAAGGGCATGAACGTTAAATTAGTAATTGAAAACACTGCAGGACAAGGGACAAATTTGGGTTATAAATTTGAGCATTTAGCACATATTATTAACAAAGTAGAAGACAAAAGTCGTGTGGGTGTTTGTTTAGATACCTGTCATACTTTTACAGGAGGCTATGACCTTAGAACCCGTGAGGCGTATGACAAAACAATGGATGAGTTTGAACGTTTGGTTGGGTTTGAGTATTTGTCTGCGATGCACATTAATGACTCTAAACCAAAACTAGGAAGCCGTGTTGATAGACATCACTCTTTGGGTGAAGGTGAGATAGGTTGGGATACGTTTAGGTTTATTATGAATGATGAACGGATGAATGACATTCCATTGGTCTTAGAGACGATTGACGAGACCATCTGGGACAGAGAAATTGAGCAAATGTATGATATGATAGATGTTTAAATTATAATAAGATATAATATTTCATAATTCCTAAAGGAGGGATAATGAAACAGATATTAAAAACAGTCGTACTACTAACCCCATTACTTTTTGTGGCTTGTGGTGATGGACTTGATACCCCTACAAATGAAACACTTAAAGGTGGTGAGTTGTTGGTTAATTTTCCAGCTTCAGCCATTAAGCCAGGTTTAGTGAAAGCTGGAGCAGTAGAAGCAAATGGAACAGTTTATGGTTATAAAGCATATAAAGTTCCTTATGTAACGACTGATGAAGCAGGAAATGAGGTGAAAGCTTCGGGTCTTTTTGTTATCCCTACGGGGTTACCTTTAATTGTCAATACAACTTTAGGACTCTCTATGGTCGCTGATGACCATGGGACAATATTTGCCAATGTAGAAGCCCCTTCGGTCATAGCCAATAGTGCAGGTACACCTGATGGTTCAGCCATTATTTTAACTTCCGTTGGTGGTTTTGCAACCTTGCAGCCAGATTACATTGGTTTTGGAGACTCTAAAGAACATTATCATCCCTTTGTCTTAAAAAATTCATTAGCCAATGCAACGGTTGATTTTATCAAACGAGTTAAAATTTTTGCTTCGGACAATAACATCGCTTTAAATAATCAGCTGTTCTTAACAGGGTACTCTGAGGGTGGATATGCTTCAATGGCAACACTTAAAAAAATTGAAGACGAGCAACTAGCAGACTTAAAAGTGACGTTAGCAGTACCTATGGCGGGACCTTACGCTTTAAAAGTCATGGCAGATGGCGTCTTAAGTCAGCCTAAATTAGGCGTACCCTCTTTTATGGCCAATGTAGGATATGCTTATGCTAAAGCAGAAAACCAAGAGCTTAGTGTCGTGATTAATTCACCATATTCTTCTAAGTTAGATGCTCTCTTAAATGGGGATTTTAATAGAGCGCAAATTGACCCAGAACTAACAACAGAGACAACAGGTGCTAAAGGACTGTTTCTATCAAGTTTTGTGAATGATTATTTTCAAAATGATAGCAATTGGTTTAAAGTAGCTGTGACTGAAAATAATTTACATGAATGGGTGCCAAGCACAAGTGTTCGTTTGGTTCATTGTCAGGGGGATGATGTTATTCCTTATGCCATTTCTCAATTGACACTCGCAACAATGACGGAGATGGGGGCTCCTGATGTTCAGCTTGTTCCTGTAGAAACTACACTTGGTTTGGGAACACAGCTTGGACATGGGGCTTGTGGTTCACCAGCGTACAGTGTGGCTACAAAAATGTTTGCTACGGCTAGAAAACAAACCATCGGATACTAGGAGAAGATGATGAAAAAAATTATACTATTAAGTACACTAACAAGCTCTTTAGTTTTAGCAGGAGCCTACAAAGTTCCTGAA
>JALSHP010000287.1 GCA_026982175.1 Campylobacteraceae bacterium | reverse complement strand
TCTTTGAATAGAGAGTGCAATCGCCTTTTTAGCATTTCCATAGTAGGCAGAACGGTTTTTATAGTGTCCAAAATAGACCTTTGCTACATCGGAGAGTTTAATATTTGTGGTAATTGGCATCGACTTAATGGTTGCTATCTGCTCCTTTTGTCCCCCAGATTTAAGTAGATAGGAGTTTTGGCTATTTTCCACAAAACCAATGGCATACTCTTTGTTGTTTTTTTGAAGTGTAGCGACCACTTGTGCTAAAGAGAGCTTAAACTGGTCAAGCTTTTTTTTATCTACAATAATCTGAATCTCTTTCTCGTACCCTCCAAAAATATCGACATTGGCAACCCCTTGAAGCTTGACAAGTTGATGTTTTATCTCGCCACTTGCAAGGGTACGCACATCTTCAAGGCTCACACTTTTACTTTTTGGACTCATCGCCACCACACAGACAGGAGCAGTTGCAGAGGTAATTTTGATGATTTGAGGCTCTTTTATATCTTTAGGGAGTTTGGCTCGTATCTTGGAGAGGGCATTGCTTACATCGTTCACGGCTGTATCAATATTTTTCACATAATCAAACTCTGCACGAATAACGGTGACTTCATCAATGGTAGTTGAGTAGGCACGGCGAATATTATCAAGCGTATAAAGCTCCTCCTCAATGGGAACAGCAATATTAGAAGCCATAGCCTTAGCACTAGCCCCTGCCTCAACCACAACCACAGCCACCTCTGGGTAGTTAGAGTTGGGAAATAGATTTCTATGTATCTTTCCATAACCTACTACTCCTGCTACAATAAAAATAGCCAAAATAGAGATAATAAAATGGGGCTTTTTTAAAATCTTTTCTATAAGTGAGAGTTCTTCTTTGTGCATTTTGCGTTCCTACTATTTTTTTATTATAGTAGCGTTTTGGGGTTAACTGTGTGTGAATTTATTTTATATACATCTTGACAATTATAATACTATATGTTATAGTGTACTATGATAAAAAGTTTTTTAGATAGTGAAACAGAGAATTTCTATATTACAGGTAAAAGTAGAAAAATTCCTGCAACCATACATAAGGTTGGATTACGAAAATTGGACTATTTAAATTCAGCTGTGGAGTTAGATGATTTAAAAATTCCACCTGCTAATCGTTTAGAGAAGCTAAAAGGTAATCTTAAAGAGTTCTATTCTATTCGTATCAACAAGCAGTATAGAATTATTTTTAAATTTGATAATCATGATGCTTATGATGTAAAAATTACAGATTACCATTAAGGAGAAGAGATGATAGCATTACAAAGAATACCAACTCACCCAGGAGAGATACTCAAAGAGGAGTTTTTAGCTCCATTAAATATAACACAGAGTCATTTAGCCAAAGCTTTACAAACCTCTTTTAGGGCTATTAATGAGTTGGTTAACGAGAAACGAGGTATTACAGTAGAGATGGCGTTAAAACTCTCTAAATATTTTGGTACAACTCCTCAACTATGGCTAAACCTTCAAAATCAATATGATTTATATAAGGTAGCTATGAAGAAAAAAGAGATACTTGATAGGGTTGAGGTTTGTAAGGTGATTGTAGCCTAATCCACTTCTACCTAAAGTACCGTCTTATGAATTATGAATGTTTTATCATAAAAAGTGGCTATTCATGACACGGTACTTTGGTTACTAATTAAAAAATTAAATATGAAGGAAATGAATGAAAGCGTTTAAAAAAGTTATGACAATATTATTTTACTGAAAACTACGGAAAAACAAAATTTCATACCCCAATCCCAGCAAAAGCGTTCATTTCAGCCCATAATTCATCAGAGATTCCATTATTTTCTTTAAATTGTAGAACAGATT